>CAZZCI010000020.1:11211-17127 GCA_964653015.1 uncultured Rhodothermales bacterium | reverse complement strand
TCTGATCCTGAAGCTGTATGTCTGGGCGTGTAGCCGGAATTTGATATCCGTCAGGAGCGCGCGACTGGATGTGATTGGTGATGCTGTCAGGGACAGAGTATTGGTCTGTCGAGTAAACTCCTGATTCTAGATCAAGCGGAAGCCCAAAGGCATTCAGGCGCTTGTCCTGGATATCATCGGCAGACTTGACAGAGCGTTCTGGAGCTGGGATCTGGTCACTCCCTTCCTCTACCTCAACGGGAGTTTCTTGATCACATCCAGTTAGTCCCCCAAGCACCAAGATACATGCAATCACCAATGCGAATGAACGTCGTATCGATTGGATAATCATCACTTTTCAAGGTATCCGATGAAAAGTATCTGATTATAATGCATTGTTCATTACCAGCTTCATGGCTTCTTGTTATCTATCGATCGATACAATTTTTATGTGACGACCGATACATTTTTGCTATTTGTGCGATTGTTGCATACGCAGCCACGTTGGCACGTCATTCTCACCCCCCCCATACAATGAGCTTGAGCCGAGAGGACATGTCCAGCTTCTGAAGGATGTGGTGTACATGGTTTTTGACTGTGCCCGTGCTCACGTGCAGCGCCTCCGCAATCTCAGGATTGGTGTGCCCTCGCATGACAGCGGCCAGCACCTCGCATTCGCGGGGCGTCAGTTGATGGAGCCGGTCATGCACTGAGGTCTGCCCAGGCAGCAGTTGCCTCGATAGCTGCGGGCTGATCCATCCGTCCTGACCAGCCGCTGCACCGCGCAGGGCTTCGAGCACGAATGCGGGCGCGTCGGATGTCATCAGGTACCCTGCAGCACCGGCATCGAACATCGAGTCGGCCATCCACGGCTGGAGAATTGGGCTCAGTACCACGACACGCGTCTTCAGATCACTTGACGTAATTGATCTCACGATCCTGGTGGTTGGCGGCTTTTCAAAAGAGGTTCCAATAACTGCAACATCGGGCGAGTCATTGCGCACGCCCTCCAGGGCTGTTGCGCCACAGTCTGTGGTATCCACCGTCTGGAAGTGCGTCGCATGGTTGAGCCATGTGTCGAGCACTGCCCCCATGAGTAGATGGGGAACGGCGATAAAAATGCGAATAGACATTGGATATTTGTAGCTATGATGCGAGAAGCGCAGAAGTTGAACAACATCTAAACTGTGCTTATAACGTAAGGCGCCATGTCCGAGTGCGCAAGCATCGATTGTCTGAACGCCCTCCCTTCACGCGTTCGTAACGCGGTTTGCAACGCGGGGTGGGGCTGTGCATACAATCCGGCTGCATGACGTCTCCGTTTTGGCTCGTTCCTTTTATCTTGTGCCTGCTTATGGCTTCCGTATCCCGTGGCGACCTCGTTACCCTTGACATCGAAAAGTTTGCCGACAAGGGGGCTTCGCTGGCTCGGCTCGATGGATATGTTATCTTCGTGGAAGGAGCCGTGCCCGGCGATCGGGTGAAAGCGTATCTCTACCAGACCAAGTCCAACTTTGCTAAGGCGAAGCTCGATACGCTGATTCAGCCCAGCGATCTGCGCACCGAGCCCCGGTGTCGCTATGCCGATACCTGTGGAGGATGTGCCCGGCAGCACGTCAAATACGCCGCGCAGTTGGAGGCCAAGCAGCAGTCGGTGCAAGAAGCATTTGCGCATCACAGCAGCTTTGACGATGTGACTGTGGCGCCGGTTATCGGGATGGACGACCCGTTCTACTACCGCAACAAAATGGACTTCGACTTCAGCGCCGACCGCTGGCTCACGTCCGATGAAATCAGCACGGGCAAGGAGTTCGACACCGACTTTGCGCTGGGGATGCATGCGCCCGGGCATTACGACAAGGTGATCGATCTGCAGGAGTGCCACTTGCAATCGGAATTGAGCGCGCGCCTCGTGAACGGCATCCGCGATTTCCTGAAAGAGCAAGGCTGGCCGCCGTGGGACATCCGGAAGCAGAAGGGCTACCTGCGTCATCTCGTGATTCGCGAGGGCAAGCGCACCGGCGATGTGATGGTAAACCTCGTCACCTACGGACGCAATGCCGAACGCCGCGACGCATTTGCGGACTTCCTGCAGCGTGACTTTCCGGAGGTCACCACGTTTGTGGATACGGACCACTCTGGCAAATCGCACAACGTAGAAGGTGACACGCAGACCGTGTTCGGTCCCGGCACCATCGACGATGTGATTGGCGACTATCGGTTTACGATCAGTCCGAAATCCTTCTTCCAGACCAACACGCGCCAGGCCGGGCGGCTGTACGAAGTGGCCCGTGAGATGGCCGACCTGCGTCCCACCGACACGCTATACGACCTGTACAGCGGGGCCGGTACCATCTCGCTGTTTCTATCGGATGCGGTGGAGCGTGTGGTGGGGGTTGAGCTTATCGAAGAAGCTGTAGCCGATGCACGTGCTAATGCGGCCCAGAATGAGGTGTCGAATTGCACCTTCGTTTCCGGCGATCTGAAAAAGGTGTTCACCGATGATTTTGTGGAGACGCACGGAGCGCCCGATGTGCTTCTTGTGGATCCGCCGCGCAACGGCATGCACAAGAAGGTAGTGGCCCAAATTGAAGCCCTACGCCCCGAGCGCTTCGTGTACGTCAGTTGCAATCCGCAGACGCAGGTGCGCGACCTTGAGCGCCTGCATGACGTGTATCAGATTGATGCCGTCCAGCCCGTCGATATGTTTCCGCATACGCCGCACATTGAGAATGTTGTGGCGCTGCGCGCCATCTGATTTTGGATTTTGGATTGGGGATTTCCGATTGCCTGGTTGTGCAAGGTTTTCCTTTGTGCGCAGCGTTATTTGTTTTTGCGGAGTGTCTTGATCGACGCAACTGTCATAGCCACTATCTCGTCGCCCTCCTGCATAAGGTCGGTTATTCGGTGCTCCGGGATAAATCCTGAATCGACAAGTAACTCCATCCAGTAGAGGCATTCGGCGGCCTCTTCTTCAACAATCGCGAGTTTAGCAATGACATCTGCTCGTGACTTACCACGACACGCCGCTCGATAATTTGCCCCTACAGAAGTCCCTGAACGTAATAGTTGTCGACCGATCACTGACGCAAGCCTTCCGCGCGGAAGTGCTTCGGTAAGACGGATGATTCGAAGGGTATATTGCTTCGTGCGATCCTTGAACTCTTGTTCAGTCATTGGCGTGAATATGCATACGGTCTTACACTATAGACCCGTATTGTGGCAATGCGTAACGTACTCATCATGGGTTAACCTGCATTTCCCTTACGCCCGGCAAACCCTCAAAGCACCGAATGACAGATAATCCAAAATCCAAAATCGTAAATCCCCAATCTATCAGTAGCTATACCCTTTGGCCTCCTCCGGGGTGAACGACACGCCGAGCCCCAGTGCGGTCCGGTTGACGAAGTTGAAGTAGGAGGCCACCAGTGCGGTATCGAGAATGGCCTGGTCCGAAAGGCCAGCATCGCGCAGTTCATCCACGTGGGCTTCGGTGACCGAATTGGGAGCAGTGGTTAACAGCCGACTGTACGAAACGAGGGCCTGTTCGCGCTCTGATAGGGCGGCGGCTTTTGCATCTCGATTCAGTACTGCATCGATACGATCGGCATCTTTCCAGTACGCGTCCAGCGCGGCGCGGTGATGGGCCACACAGTACGCACAGTCGTTGGCGTCGGATACCACCACCGCGATGAGTTCGCGCTCGGCCCGTGACAGGTCGGTACGGGCAAACAGCAGTGTACGGTACAGATCGCTGTGCGCTTGCATGGTGTCGGGGCGCAAGCTGTGGACTTTCATGATGTTGGCGACCTTGCCGCGGGTGCTTCCGATGCGCTCGTACACATCAGCAAGAGCGTCGGTGGCGTCGTCTTCGTCAATGGTTTCGATCCAGGCCATACGGAGGAGGGCGTTTAAGAGGAGGGAAAGCAGAACACCAACTATGTGGAAGCGCATCCAAAAGCGTTACGCATCGCTTCGGCGTTCTTCCTCAGCCTCCTCTTTTTGCTGGGCTTCGTGTTCGGCAGAAATCCGCTCGTACATGCTCATGTCTCCATCGTAAACCATTGTTTCCTGGGCATTGGGATCGGGGCCGTCATCCTCCTCTTCGATGGTTTCTTGGGTTTCTTCCGGGGCAGGCAGATCAAGTTGAGAAAAAGCGTCGGGGTCGATGTCGTACAGCGTATCCAGCCAGTTTTGGATCAACGTACTTGCGATTGTGCCGTTGACGTGAGCCGGATGAAACTGGACGCCTGCGGTGCGAAATCCACGGTGACGTATTCCCATGATGACGCCATCCTCCGTACGGGCGGAGATCTCCAGCCCGGTTGGGAAATCGTCAGGATCAAGCACCATCTCAGTTGGGGCAGGCGCAGGAAACGAATCGGGGAGGCCTTCAAAAAGCATAAGGCCATCGTGCGATACATCCACAGCCGAATCGCCGTTTTCGGGTGGTTCGGTAGATGTGGCTCCAAACGCGTGGCCGATTGCGCGATAGCCAAGCCCGAAGCCAAGAATCGGGACGAGGGAGGCGAATGTCTCAATGGCTGCAAGGCTTACGCCTACATCTGAGCCTTCTTTAGTCGGAGAGATTACAATACCGCTCGGGCGCATATCGCAGATCTCGCGGAGCGTAATTTCGTCGTTGCGTGCCATTTTGGCCTTGGCCGACTCGCTGTGCACCAAATCCACAAGCGTGTTAATGTGTGGGTCGTAGTTGTCAATAATCAAAATCATGGGCACTCGGGGGGCAGATCAAGGCAATCCATACGATACTGATGCACTATACAAAGCGAAAGAAAGGGCCCTGTACCGGCATCAGGGGACTTCAATGATACGAAACGTACTTTTTACAGTCGAGCATGTTTGCAATTTGATACATTGAAGTTAATTCCGGGTTTTTTTTGGTCACCATGTCAGTAAAAGTACACGGAATGTTTCTTTCTTCCCACCTACGAATGCGTTTTTATGTCTGGTCTTCCTTCAAGAGCGCTTTTTCGTCACCGATGGATTCAGACGGCGCCAAAGGTGCGCCTGCATGTGGTAGAAGCGGGGCCTGTGGAGGGCCCACCGGTCATTCTGTTGCATGGCTTTCCGGAGTACTGGTACGGGTGGCGCCACCAGATTCCGGCGCTGGCTCGTGCAGGATACCGTATTATCGTGCCCGACCAGCGCGGTTACCACCGCAGTGATAAGCCAACCCGCGTTTCCGCCTATAGGTTGCGGCATCTCATTGACGATGTGCGTGTGCTTATCAATGAAACGCAGTATCCACGGGCCGATGTGATTGGCCACGACTGGGGCGCAATGGTAGCCTGGACGTTGGCGGCTTGTTCGCCCGATAGCGTGCGCCGCCTTGGCATTCTGAATGTGCCGCATCCGCACGTTATGCTACAGACTCTGAAAACAGACCCCGCTCAGCGCATCCGTAGCCTGTATGCGGCGTTTTTTCAACTTCCACGCGTGCCCGAGTGGACCTTGACGTATGGCGATTGCGCACTGCTCACAATGCTGCTTCGCATGAGCAGTCAGCCGGGGACGTTTTCAGCGAGCGAACTGCTCCGGTACCGGGCCTCGTGGCGGCAGCCGGGAAGCGTACGCAGTATGCTGAACTGGTATCGAGCAGCGTTTCGGAGCAGCGACTTACGTACCATGCCTGCCGATCCGATTCGTCCGCCGACACTTATGATCTGGGGCAAGCGGGATGTGGCGCTCAAGGCATCGATGGCACCGGCGAGCATTGCCCGATGCACCAACGGACGGCTGGTGATGCTCCCAGACGCCACGCACTGGGTGCAGCACGATGCCGTTGAACGCGTGAACAGTGAACTACTGACCTTCTTGAGCGACTGACGCCTTCGCCAACTGCTGCAGGGTGCTGGTGTCTAAACGGTGGCCGCCGTCGAATGTGTAGTTGGTGTGGGGGATGCGGTGGGCATC
>CAZZCI010000020.1:3488-11111 GCA_964653015.1 uncultured Rhodothermales bacterium | reverse complement strand
GCGCTGGTCATCCACGAAGCGCCTACGCGTCCGCTCATGCCCTCTACGTAGAAGCGCGACAAGGCCTCTGGAGCAACGATGCATGTAGCGGGATCATGGAGAGGGTGCAGGTGCTCCACAAGGTCGGGGGCGCGTTCGCTGTACCCATGCAGAACAATCCACAGCGTGTGGGCGGTAGCGGGCGTGCCCAGGCAGGCGTAGTGGGCGGTTCGGGGAGTACGTAGGGTGTGGTGGCTAACCGATGGGTTGGAGGCGGTCATCGCAGCAGTGGGTTACTCGTGGGGAGCAGGGAGGGGGGCTTGCAAATGCGTATCCAGACAGTGGAGGGCTTCTTCTGGTGTATCCACTACGTGAACCAGTTCCTCATAGGAGACGCGCGAAAAGTCTTGCTCGTACAGCCCGTCAAAAAACTGAAGGAGCCCGTCGTAAAACCCGTTTGTGTTTACCACCACAATGGGCCGTTCGTGGTAGGCCAACTGACGCAGCGTGAGCACCTCCATGAACTCCTCAAGCGTGCCAAAGCCGCCGGGAAGTACGACAAATGCATCGGCGCGCAAGTACATGATGCGCTTGCGTTCGCTCATGGTTTCGGTGACAATCAGCTCGTCAGCTGAGTCGCGGGCCACGCCTTCGATTGATTGCAACTTTTCGGGGATGACGCCAATCACCGTACCCCCGTGATCGTGCACCGCCCGCGCCGTGATTCCCATGAGTCCAGAGGTCCCCCCGCCGTAGATGAGCGTGTGCGTGCGTTCTCCCAAGCCATACCCCAGCGTTTGGGCGACGGGGCGAAAGGAGTCATCAATGCGGGAGCTAGAGGAGCAGTAGACACAAACGGTAGCCATAAGCACAACAGGTGGAGAACAAAATACGACACGCCTCCACGTACGACGGCTACCGGTCTTCGGTCCATGCGGTGCGGAGGGGGGCTTCAAGTTCGGTCAACCCCATCTTACGTCCAAGTTCTAACGCGGCCTCTGGATCATCGTCATTGAGCAGGTGGGCTCGCGCTGCGAACAAAGCGCCCACGCGGTTTCCACTGCTGCAGTGGATCAGTGTCGGACGCGCCTCCGGGTCGTCAAAAATAGCAGCGAGGGCGTCGGCACGCTCGGCGGTAATGTCGTGCTCATCCGCAACCGGGATGTGCACGTAGCGCATTCCGAGGTCTTCAACGACTGCTTGCTCGTCAAATTCGTCAAACTCCTCATCGGGGCGTAGATTGACGACTGTGCGAAAGCCTTTCTCTTCAGCCGCTTCGAGGTGCGCTTCGGTGGGCTGTCCGCCAATCACGATATCATTGAAGGGCATGATGCCATCCGGGAGATCGTGGAGGCCCTCGGGCGGGTTCCCTACCTCATCGGGCATGAGCGGCATTTTAGATGTGGGGGCATCGGCGGGGTCGGCATCGGGCGTCTCTGGATCGCTGTCGCTGGCGCATCCAACCGTAACAAGCGACATTACAATGAGCACAGACAGCAAGCGCGGGAGAACACGGATCATGGCATTGGCAGTATGATTGAAGGTTGACACTACAAGTGTGGCACACGGATTTTCCTATGAGGTGTGCGCAGTTGCGTTCCGGTCGTCTTGGGGGATGTTGCGGGCGATCGATCGGCCTTTTTTAGTGAGCGTAACCGCGTTGCCTGTGGTCTTGATTACGTTAGCGTCGGATGCCTGGCGTAGCACGCGCTGGCTTTTTTCGGGGGACCAGCCAAAGTGGTGGTGTAACGCGGCAGGGGCCTGATCGGCAGAGAGTGTGGGAGCTGTCTCTGTCAAATAGGCGGCTACCATCTGGACCGCAAACGTACGCTTTTGGCGATGGTGGCGGTGCATCTGTGCAACGAGGCCACGGTGAGGAGCGCCAAGCAGTGCGAGTCCGAACAGCATTCCGGCCATGGCAGCCATCGACCCGGCGATGGAGGCGTCGAGCCAGGCGGCGAGGGCGTATCCTAATAGAGCGTTGGCGATCCCCAGCGCTGCGCTAAGTCCGATCATGACATCGAGGCGGTCGGTGAGTAGGTAGGCCGTAGCAGGAGGACCAACCATCAGGGCGACGACCAGAATGGAGCCGACCGCGTCGAACGCGCTCACGGCTGTAATCGACACCATGCCCATCAGTGCGTAGTGGATCACACCGGGCATAAATCCGAGCGTGGCCGCCAGGGCGGCGTCGAAGGTGGCCAGCTTCAGCTCTTTGTAGAAGAGTCCCAAAAACAAGGCATTGGCGATGAGCACGATGCCCATGATCCAGAGCGCGCGCGGGCCCATGTCCATGCCGGCAATTTCGATGCGGTTGAATGGGGTGAAGGCCAGTTCGCCCAGCAGCACCGCATCCGTATCCAGATGCACATCACCGGCAAAGCGTGCGATGAGAATCACGCCTATGCTGAACAGCACCGGAAACACGATTCCAATGGCGGCATCTTCGCGCACGAGCCCGGTGCGCTCAATCAACTCGACCAGAGCCACGGTAATCAGCCCGGTGAGTGCGGCACCAATCAGCAAGAGCGGCGAGCCCAGCGACTCGGTGATAAAAAACCCAATGACGATCCCCGGCAGAATGGCGTGACTGATGGCATCACTCATCATGGCCATGCGGCGTAGCACCAGAAAGGCACCCGGCAAGGCACACGCCATGGCCGTGACTACCGCCACAAGTTGCACTTCGATTTGGGGACTCATGCTGAGGAGGATGGATGCGAAGAGGCTTTTGCTTGAAACGATCGACGCCGACGCCAGGCCCGTGCCAGGAGTCCACGACGCGGGGCCGCCAGCAGGGAGATGACCACAACCGCCCCCATGCACAGTACGATAGTGGGACCGGTGGGCAGGTTGCGGGCCGAGGCGCTAATGAGTGCGCCGGTTACTCCGGTGGCGGCACCAATGAATGCAGCTGCACTAATCATAACGCCCAGGCGGTCGGTCCATTGCCGAGCCGCAGCAGCGGGAGCAATGATGACGGCACTCATAAGCACCACCCCCACCGTTTGCAGGCCAATGACGATGGCAACAACCAGCATCGTGGTAAGCAGCGCGTTGAGTGCACGTACTGGCAGGCCCAGGCTTTCTGCAAAGGTTGGGTCAAATGAGAGCACCTTTAGTTCTTTCCAAAAGAGTAGCATCAGCACCAGTGCTCCGCCACCAAGCGCCGCCATCACATACAGATCGGCGGTGACGAGGGCAGCAGCCTGTCCGAACAGGAAGGCATCCAGCCCGGCCTGAGACGCCCCCGCGTGGCGTTGCAGGTAGGTGAGAAGCATGAGCCCGAGTCCGAAGAAGGCGGCCAGCATCAGCGCGAGTGCACTGTCGTAGGGGATGCGCGTGTGATGAGCCGTGCTGTCAACAAGCAGTGCAGCGGCGAGTCCGGTTACGGCGGCGCCAATGAGCAGGGCCAGCGGATCCATGGTGCCGGTAAGCAAGAATGCACCAGCGATTCCGGGGAGCGCCGCGTGGGCTACGGCATCCCCAATAAGGCTTTGTCCACGCAGCACGGCGTAGCTACCCAGACTGCCGCCTACCATGCCGAGTAGTGCAGCTCCTATCGCTACGGTGCGCAGGGTGTAGTCGGTAAAGAGATCAACGAGCAGATCCATTGGTGAGCATCTGATCCAAAATTATGCCGGCTGCGGACGGTACGTCGCCCGGATATTGTCGTCTGTAAAGACCGTCTCGACAGGGCCACTGGCGATGTTGCGCACGTTCAAGAGCAGTACCCGGTCGAAATAGTCGGCCACCGTGTTCAGGTCATGATGCACAGCAATGACGGTGCGCCCCGCAGCGCGAAGCTCTTGTAGCAGCTCTACGATGGTACGTTCGGTCGTGGCATCGACCCCTTGAAACGGCTCATCCATCAGATACAGGTCCGCTTCTTGCACGAGCGCACGCGCCAGGAAGACGCGTTGCTGCTGCCCGCCAGAAAGCTGGCTGATCTGTCGGTCGGCGTACGCCGCCATGCCCACCTGGTCGAGTGCATCCCGGGCCTGCTCGCGTTCGGCAGCACCCGGACGCCGAAACCACCCGAGGCGCCCGTACAGCCCCATCAGCACGACATCGAGGGCGTTGGTGGGGAAGTCCCAATCTACGCTGCCACGCTGCGGAACGTACCCAACACGTGCGCGCTGATCGCTGTACGGCGACCCGAAAATACGTACGTGTCCAGCCGCTTTTGGCACCAGATCAAGCACCGCCTTAAGCAAAGTTGTTTTGCCGGATCCGTTAGGTCCTACAATACCCATGAGCGTGCCCTGTGGGACCGTCAGATCGATGTCCCACAGCACGGGGTCGTCTTCATAAGCAACGGTAAGTCCTTTCACGCGAAGCGCAGGCGAGCTCTGTGGCATGGCGTGTATGGGGGAGGCGCAAGAAGCCGAAAAGTTGGTCGGACCGCGGCAGACAGTAGCTTATTTTATGAGTCCTCGGCCAACTCCCGCGAGAGGCCTTGCACGATGATGTCGATGTTATGTCGCATCGCGCCCTCGTATGTGCCTGTCGGCGTATCGGCATTGCCTAGTGCATCGCCGTACAGGGCATCGCTGATGGCAATATCGAATCCGCGGTCGCGTACGGCTTCTTGCACCGCTCGAATGCCACGTTCCGACACCGAAGTTTCGGCAAACAGCATGGGGATGCGTTGCTCTTCGACAAAGCGGGCCAGCGCACGTACATCGGCGGTTCCCGCTTCGGTGGCGGTGGAGATGCCTTGCAGTCCTCGTACATCGAGGCCGTAGGCATCGCCCAAGTATCGGAAGGCGTCGTGCGAGGTAACCAGTACGCGTTGTGTTTCGGGGATGCGTTTGATCTCTTCGGCTACCTCTTCATGCAGGGCATCCATGCGTTCGGCGTAATCGGCTGCGCGCTCGGTGTACAGGTCGGCATGATCCGGATCGAGTTCGGCCAGGCGTTCGCCTACATGTAGGGCGGCGCGCCGCCAGAGCGAGGCATCGAACCAAACGTGCGGGTCGTAAGAGCTTTCGAACTCGGTAGACCGGATGAGCAGGCTGTTGGGGATAGCCACTTCGGCTACCGCTGTAGTGGGCACGCCCCGCCGGTCCATTTCGGCAAAGATGTCGGTCATTTTGCCTTCCAGGTGCAGGCCGTTGTACACGACCCAGTCGGCCCGAGCCATGCGCTGCACATCGCCCTCACTCGCGTTATATTGATGCGGATCGATACCCGGACCCATGAGGGTTGTGAGGTTGACCTCTTCGCCTCCGATTTCGCGCACCAGATCGCCCACTACATTGGTGGTAGCTACCACACGTAGCCTCTCATCGGACGTGTCGGTGTCCGTGCAGCCTAACAGAAGTGTGCCTGCGATTACCACAAGGATGGCGGGAAGAACAAGTGCCCACACAACAGGGGCAGAACGAAACGAAAAAGCCATGAACGGGGCAGTGGCTAAGTGTTGAGTTAATACGCCCCTTGAAAATATTTAGGCACGGCTAAAAGTTCCATGGGTCGGTCAAGCCTTGATAAACACTTTTTCGGCAACGGGGCGTCCTATGATCGTTTCCTCGCCCTCAATGGCAATGACCATAAGCCCCTCAATAGGGCGCGTTTCGATGATGTTGACGGTAGCGCCTGGAAGCAAGCCCCGCTGTTCGAGTAGATCGAGCACATCGGGATCTTCGTCTGATACATGGTCAATAGTGACCGACGTGTCTTCGCTGGCATCGGCGAGGGTGAGCGTAGACAGATCGGCCATGATGCCGTCGCGGGTGGGAATGGGGTGGCCGTGCGGATCGCGGGTGGGGTGGCCGAGCATTTCTTCGATGCGTTCTTCGAAGGTTTCCGAGATGTGATGTTCGAGGCGCTCGGCTTCGTGGTGGACGGTTTCCCAATCGAAGCCCATCACCTCTTTGAAGTAGAGTTCCAGCAGGCGGTGGTGGCGAATGACCTCTAGGGCCACGGTGCGTCCGGGGTCTGTGAGGGTAGCCCCCGCGTACGCCTCATAGGTGATAAAGCCCAGATCATCGAGGCGCCGCACCATGTTAGATGCCGATGCGGGGGTGACTTGCATCGCATCGGCCAGGGCGCCTGTTGAAACGGGGGGACCGTCTTCGCCGGACTCCAGCTTGTAGATGGCCTTCAGGTAGTCTTCGATGGAGGGCGTGGGCATAGCACGTCGGTAGGAAGGGGCCAAGAATTGGCGGATGAACGCCTACGCATCGGTCAAACAGAAGTTACGCCCGGGCGATAGGGCAGTGCGAAACGTCAAACGATGTCAACGTAGATCGGGTACTCCTCCAACTTTTCGACTACGGAGGCATCGACCCCCGAGTCTGTAATGACCCGGTGGATGCTATCGAGCCCGCAAATGCGGCGTAGACTGCGGCAGCCAAACTTGCTTGAGTCCGTAACAATAATGACGTACTGTGCGGCGTCGATCATGTATTGATTGAGCCGCGCTTCTGGGGCATTGGCGGTGGTTAAGCCGTACTCCAGGTCAAATCCATCAACGCCCAGAAAGAGCTTGTCGCATGCATACTCCTTGATCATTTCCTGGGCATAGGGACCTACGACCGACTTCGACGTGGGTCGTACCATGCCGCCCAGCATCAGCACATCTACATCGCGCAGGTGAGCCACCTCTAGTGCCACGTTCATAGCACTGGTAATGACTGTGAGTTCGGGCGTGCCTTCCAGATAACGAGCCACCTGCGTCATCGTCGTTCCCGAAGCCAGAATAATGGAGTCGTGGTCAGACACCAGATCAGCGGCGGCTTTTCCAATGCGCCGTTTCTCTTCGGCATAGTGGGTCGCTTTTTCATTAAGAGGCCGGTCACGCACGTATGGATTACGAAGATTTGCGCCTCCGTAGGTGCGATGAAGGAGGTTTCGGCTTTCGAGTTTTTGCAAATCCTTTCGGATCGTAACCTCGGAGACGTTCAGCCAATCGCTTAAATCAGTTACGGTGACGTAACCATGTTCTTTTAGACGCTTCAAAATAAGAACCTCGCGCTCAGCCGGTCCATGAGTTTTGTCGGGCATAGCGGCATACGGAGTGATGAAGAAAACGCGGCATTGGGTAGGGAAAGAACGAGGTCGGAAAGGAAGAATCCGAGTCTCAAGCGCGCCTGAACGCTGTTTTCTGGAAAGTTCGGTCAGCAAGACGCAATAGATACAACAGGAGTAGCACCTAAACACACGCCTTGTCAGGAAAATGTCCAGCAGGCAAACGGGTACCACGTGGTTATAGGGGGACCTTCGCAAATACTATGGGGGCCAATACGTGATCCATCCCTCTTGATTCACACAAACGTAACACTATTTCCTTAATGCTACGTTGACAGAAGCGCTTCCGGGTTGTATTGTGTGCTTGTGTAACAAAAGAAAACGAAAGGTACTGATACGCACCAAAGCCCAGGTGAACAAAATGTCTTACATTCTTGCGCTCGATCAAGGCACCACAAGTTCGCGTGCCATCATCTTTAATGAAGAAGGGTTAATTGAAACGATTGCCCAGAACGAGTTTCAGCAGTTCTACCCGAAGCCCGGATGGGTAGAGCACGATCCCAAGGAAATTTGGTCGACCCAGGCCGGTGTGGCCGCTGAGGCCATCAGTAAAGTGGGGGCCGGATCCGGAGATATCGCTGGCATTGGAATCACCAATCAACGCGAAAC
>CAZZCI010000020.1:0-3388 GCA_964653015.1 uncultured Rhodothermales bacterium | reverse complement strand
TGGGGGCCGGATCCGGAGATATCGCTGGCATTGGAATCACCAATCAACGCGAAACGACTATTGTGTGGGACCGCCGCACTGGCGAGCCGGTCTACAACGCTATTGTATGGCAAGACCGCCGCACCGCCGAGTTTTGCGATTCGCTCAAAGAGGCAGGTCATGTCGATCTGTTTCAAGAAAAAACGGGTCTGGTCATTGACTCGTACTTCTCGGGCACCAAAGTCCGGTGGATTCTCAACAACGTAGAAGGCGCCCGCGAGAAAGCAGAAGCCGGCCATCTTGCTTTCGGCACGGTTGATTCGTGGTTGGTATGGAAGCTGACTGGCGGCAGGAAGCACATTACTGATGTGAGCAATGCGTCGCGCACGCTCATGTATAACATTCGTGAGGAGAAGTGGGACGACGAGCTCCTGGATCTGCTCGATGTGCCCCGCTCGGTCCTCCCAGAAGTGCGTCCGTCGAGCGAAGTGTATGGCGAGACCAGTGGCGATATCTTTAGCACGCCAGTCCCCATTGCCGGTATTGCAGGCGATCAGCAGAGCGCGCTCTTTGGCCAGGTGTGCACCCAGGAAGGCATGGGCAAAAATACCTACGGTACAGGCGCCTTTATGCTGATGAACACCGGAGACACCCCGGTGAAGTCCGAAAACGACTTGCTCACCACCGTTGCCTGGAAGTTGGGCGATGAGCCCACGCAATATGCGCTCGAAGGGAGCATCTTCATTGCAGGCGCTGTGGTTCAGTGGCTGCGTGATGAGATGCGCATGATCCGTTCTTCGGCTGATGTGGAGTATCTGGCTGAAAAAGTCGACTCAACCGATGGCGTGTATTTCGTGCCTGCCTTTGCCGGACTCGGTGCGCCGCACTGGGATCAGTATGCGCGGGGCACGATTGTCGGCATCACGCGCGGTACCAACGAATCGCACATCGCCCGCGCAGCACTAGAAAGCATCGCCATGCAATCGGTGGATGTGATTCGCGCTCAGGAAGCCGACTCCGGCATCCCCCTGAAAGAGCTCCGTGTAGATGGAGGCGCTACAGCCAACGACCTGCTCATGCAGATGCAGGCCAATCTCCTTGGCGTTCCTGTTGTGCGTCCAGAAGTGACAGAGACGACAGCACTTGGCGCCGCCTATCTGGCCGGACTCGCTGTGGGCTACTATGACAGCGTGGAGGACATTTCCAAGCAATGGAAAGTCGATGCACGTTTTGAGCCCGACATGGAGCGCTCTGAAGCGAAGCGCAAAATGAATCAGTGGAGCCGCGCAGTGAAGCGCGCCAAAAACTGGGCCAAAGAAGAGTAGTCGCCTTCGCCATCTCCATGGCCGTTTGGCTGCTCCCCCTAACCGTTTTTTTGTTCAACCAAGTACGCTTTTATCATGCAACGCGACGCTGGACTAGAAGCACTCGACGCCCAAGATGGGCCCTGGGATTTTATCGTCATTGGCGGGGGAGCCACTGGACTGGGCGTAGGCATTGAGGCGGCCTCACGCGGATACAACACGCTCCTTTTGGAGCAGCACGACTTCGCAAAGGCCACCTCCAGCAAGTCGACAAAGCTCGTGCACGGCGGGGTGCGGTACCTGCAACAGGGAAACATCTCGCTCGTGCTCGAAGCGCTTAAAGAGCGCGGCTTGCTGCAAAAGAATGCGCCCCATCTGGTGCACAATCTGGCCTTTGTGGTTCCCA
This sequence comes from uncultured Rhodothermales bacterium, assembly GCA_964653015.1. Taxonomy (GTDB): domain Bacteria; phylum Bacteroidota; class Rhodothermia; order Rhodothermales; family Salinibacteraceae; genus Longimonas. The sequence goes on along the minus strand of CAZZCI010000020.1, from coordinate 1,699 downwards.
ACTATGACTGGTGGGAAGGCCCGTTTTACGGGATTGGGATGAAGGTATACGACATGCTGGCCGGACGCCAAAACTTTGGGCGCTCAAAGCAGCTGAGCTTGTCCGAAACCCTGAACCATTTGCCCACCATTGAGCCTGAGGGGCTGCGCGGAGGCGTCATCTACTACGATGGCCAGTTCGACGATGCTCGCCTTGCGGTAAACATGGCCCAAACCTTTGTGGAGCAGGGCGGGGTTGCCCTCAACTACATGAAGGTAACCGGCCTCCACAAAGCCGACGACGGGTACGTCAATGGCGTGCAGGCCGAGTGTCAGGAGTCGGGCACGACGCTCGACCTAAAGGCCCGAGCTGTGATCAATGCCACGGGGATCTTTACCGACAGCATCCGCAAGATGGATGACCCCGATGCCCACGATACGCTGCGTCCTAGCCAGGGCACGCATATCGTGCTTCCCCGCGAGTTCTTGCCGGGCGATACGGCCATCATGGTGCCCAAGACCGATGACGGACGCGTGCTCTTCGCCATTCCGTGGAACGACCGTGTTGTGGTGGGCACCACCGACGAAGAAGTAGATGGGCCGTCTATGGAACCGGTTCCTATGGAAAAGGAGCTTGAGTTTTTGGTCGAGCATACCGGTCGGTATCTCGTCAAAGACCCCACGCCCGACGATGTTTTAAGCGTCTTTGCAGGCATTCGACCGCTCGTCACCGACCCCTCGAAAGGAGGCGATGCCGACACGTCCGAGATCTCGCGCGACCATGTGTTGCACATCTCGAACAACGGCCTCGTCACCATTTCGGGCGGTAAGTGGACCACCTATCGCAAGATGGCCGAAGACACGATCGACCAGGCGGCTACCCTAGCCAATGTGGAGGAGAAGCCGTCGGTAACGGCGAACCTGCACATCCACGGGTGGCATGAGCATGCCGAGAAGTTTGACGACCTCTCGAAGTACGGCTCCGATGCGCCTGCACTCCAGCGCCTCATGCGCGACAATCCTGAGTGGGCAGAGCCCTACGACGACCGTCTTCCGGTACGTCCGGTGCAGGTTGTGTGGGGAGCCCGTCACGAAATGGCGCGCACGGTCGAAGATGTGTTGGCCCGCCGCACGCGTGCACTCCTGTTGGATGCACAGGCCGCCATCGACATTGCGCCCCAGGTGGCTGCTCATATGGCCGACGAGATGGGCCACGACCAGGCCTGGCAAGACGAACAGGTCGAGGCGTTCATCGAAGTGGCCAACGACTACAAGATGCCCACCTAATCTCCAGTCTCAGGCCGTCGGCAGCGCGGGCTGGCAAGAAGGCAAGCGCTGCTGAACTGCCTGATTTCATCCCCCGCTTTTGTATCCTAACCCAACCCAATACGCGATGAAACCAATACAATCAACCCTCCAATATTTGACAGCAGCGCTTGCTGGCGTTGCTCTTCTGTTTGGCACACTGGCTGTGTCTGACGCCCAGGCCCAGGCTGTTTCTATGGATACCGACGACGGGTGGAACTTCGGCGTTGCCGGCGCTATCCCCGTGTTTTTGAACGCCTCAGGCCATAAGGGGGCCCGGTCAGATGACGACAATCAGTTCGCCACGCGCATTCAGTCGGGCTTCAACCCCGGCAACATTACCTTCTCCGTCAACGCCCCCGAGCAAAACGGCGTCACGGTGTCGGGAATCTTTCAGATTAACCATCACCTGCAAG
>CAZZCI010000019.1:0-17157 GCA_964653015.1 uncultured Rhodothermales bacterium | reverse complement strand
TACGTTAGCCCACGATCACGTTTTACGTTTGTTGCTCCTCGGGTGTAGCGGCAGGAAACAGAATGTTGTTCAGAATCAGACGGTATCCAGGTGAGTTCGGATATCGTGACAGTTCGGTAGGCGGATCGCCCACGAAGTGTTGGTAATCTTCGGGGTCGTGGCCTGCAAAGAATGTGAACGTGCCCTCTCCAAGACTTCCGTGCAGGTATTTCACTTCGTCTCGGGCCGGTGTTTCCCCAAGATTTACCACATGGTCCTTCACCATATCCGCATTAAACGCTGTAGTTTGGCCAACAAATCCGGGTACGGTCGAGACGTGGTTTTGGGTGAGCATGGTGGGGATAGGATCCCACTGAGCGCTAAACTCAAAAAGGGTAAAATAGTCCATCGAGGGATCGCGCATGGAAGGCGGGGGCAACCCGGCATCGAGGTTTGAATGGTCGGTGCTGTTCGGGTTGAAATCGGGTGTGAAGCCTTCGAACGCGAAAGTTTGTGCGTAATCCAATCGATCCACGGCATCGGGATCAACCGGGTCGCCATCGTATTCAGCGGGTACGATGTCGGTGTCGTGGGCAGCCAGGGCCAGGTCAAGTGTCTCGGTGCCCAGGCACATCGAGAACAAGAAGCCCCCCTGCTCTACGTACGACCGGATGGTTTGCGCCACGTCCAACTTTAGGTCACTCACTTTCGCAAATCCATACTCAGCGGCAACCGCTTCGGCTTCCTGGAGCTTTTCCTGATACCACGAGGTGTTCTGAAACCGTAAAAACTTGCCTAACTGCCCGGTGAAGTCTTCATGGTGCAGGTGAAGCCAGTCATAATCGGACAGATCGCCATCTAAGACCTCGCGGTCGTAGATCATGTCGTAAGGCACCTCAGCGTACGTCAGAGCCAGAAGCACGGCGTCGTCCCAAGGAACGGTTTGAGCGGGCGCGTACACGGCAATTTCAGGAGCTGTCTCCAGTCGCATGGCAGCTTGGTTGTTTCCGTCCGATTCAACCCGATCCACGAGCGAAGCTGCTTCGGACGCCGAAAGGTGCTCGTACTGAACATTGCGGACGCGAAGTTCTTCTTCAAGATCGGCAGAGGCATTCATGAGAAACGATCCGCCACGGTGGTTCAACAGCCAATCAACCTCCTGATTTTGAGTGAGCATCCAAAAGGCGGCTCCATAGGCTTTCAGATGATCGGTTTGGTTGTCATCCATGGGAATGAGAATCTCCTGGCTGGCATCGTTTGGGGCTGTGGTGGGCCCCAGCAGGAGCGCAGCAACCAAAAGCAACGCAACGGAGCGAATAAACGTAGGCATAGCACAAACAAAAAGTTACTACGAAGAAGATAGGGCGCGCACACGCTCACGGACATCGGCGGCAAACACGGAGCGAGGATGTTGATCGAGCAGGCGCATGTATAACGTGTGAGCTTCTTCGGGCGCCTGGACGGCATGGTGGAGCAGTGAGGCGGCCTCAAAAAGCGCACGGTCGGTCCAGGCGTGGTTGGGATGCGCATCAGCAAAGGCGACCAGTGCTTCCGCAGCCGCATTGGCATCCGTCAGGCGAAGTTGTAGCTTGGCACGGTGGTACTGCGCTCGTACAGCAAGTGGGTGCCGAGAGGCGGCCTCCTGAATAGCGTTGTATGCATCGTCTGCAGCAGACCAGCGATGTTGCTCCTCGTAAACAAGCGCCGAGGCGTAATGCTGCAATGCTGCGTTGGTTGTGTCGGGACCGGTGAACAGGCGCAGCGCCGTGTGCAGCCGAATTGCTTCGTTGGCAGCATCCCGCGATAGGTCTTCAAGCACAGTTTCAAGGTGCGTGCGAGCCGCCTCATTCTCCTGGTTATACGCAGCGAGAACGCCGAGGTAGTACTGGGCCTTGGGACCCGCCTCGGGACTGTCGAGCGCTGACTCGAATGCATTGCGAGCGGCATCAAGGTCCTGACTACGCATGGCCATGCGCCCTTCTAAAAGCATCCCTTGGTTCTGGTGGGATGGGCTGCGTTGCAGAGTTTGTGCCGCGCGGCGGGCTTCCTGAAGATCCTGAGCGTGGTCTAGGGCGAGCGTACCCAGGCGCATCCAGAACTGCGCCACATCGTTTGAAAGTGATTGGTCTGCAGGTAAGTCATCGGCAACGGTCCGGTAGCGATCCCACGCTTCGTTGCCATATTGTGTTTTCTGATCTGTGAACGGTTCAGCCTGTGTCCACCGCCGGTACGCCAGGCTCCCCTCTAAGATGCGCGCCTGCAACGCGGCTTCGGTGTCGGGATAGTGTGTGCGGATGTGTGAAAACGCATCGCGGGCCGTGTCGAACGCATCAGCGTTGGCGGCCTGCTGGGCAAAGTCGAGAAGCGTAGCGCCATCGTCATCGCGATAGTCGTCTAGTTGCTGATAGGCCGTAAGTGCTTGGCTGTAATCCTCTTGTTCGGCATAGAGCCAGGCCAGCAAGTCAAGGTAGGCTCCATGATCGGGACGTTCTTCGACCGCTGCTTCAAGCACCTCAATGGCATCGCCTACATCACCGGCTTGTCGGAGAAAAGGTTGCAAGCGGCTTTTTACAAAGTTGAGGCGATGATCTTGGTCGGCAAGCAGCGCTACGTACTCGTGCATTGCCTGCGCTTCTTGTCCAGAGAGGCTGTAGAGATAGGCCAGCTCGGTGCGAAAGGCCTCCGAATCGTTTAGCGCCTCACGTCCTTGCTCCATGATTTCTACAGCATCGCTGAAGCGTCGCATAGAGGTCAGAGTATGATACACGCTGCGATACGTATGCGAGGATTTCGGAGCCAATGCAATAGCCGCTTCCCAGGTAGCCTGTGCGGCCTCCTCATCTCCGGCAAGGGCATAGAGGCGGCCTTTGTCGGCTAAGTCAGAGGTTGATGGGTCATTGCGCGTAAGGCTGCGCATCAACTCAAGAGCTGCTTCATACTCTTTGAGTTCCTCGTACGCATCTACCAGTTCGTACTGATAGGGCGTACGGTCTGGATGCTCGTTCACAAGCGGTTCAAGCAGCTCTACCGCCGCAGCCGGGTCATTAGCTCGCAGATGCTGTCGAGCCTCTTGAAAGACATCGGAAGCGTCGGCTCCAGGGTCAGGGGGCGGGGGCACATCCTGGGCATAAGCAACAGGCCCTGCGCATAGCACGCATAGCATAAGCAGAGGCAGGGTGCTTACGAAAAAAGCGGTACGTATCCGCCCTCGCAGTACATCAATCGACAACAAACGAGGCATAGGCCAGACGGAACCATCAAGATAAGCGGTACAGCAATGCTACCTCTCTATTAGCCAGGCGTTTCACGAATCGGGTAAATTGAAGCGTGTTGTTCGTTGCAAGGCGTGGTGCAATACGTAAGGCGTGCGAAGAACAAGCAATACTAGCAAGGCAGCTATTGGAGACGCTTTCATAGAGGAACTCAACCGGATAAGCACTGATTGAACGAACGGCCTTGTCTGCACATGGCGCATTGCTATTTTCCCTTCACTGAACGTCTTCGCACGGCGCACGCATGGAGTTGCTGCTGAGCATTCTTACGTCTACGTTGTGGGTCTTGCTGGCCCTTACCATCCTGGTTTTTATTCACGAGCTAGGGCACTTCCTTACCGCTAAGTATTTCGGGATGCGCGTGGAGCGGTTCTCAGTTGGGTTTCCGCCCACCGTGTTTGGACGTCAGGTTGGGGATACGGAGTACGTGATTGGGGCCACCCCGCTGGGAGGATATGTAAAAATCAGTGGGATGATTGACGAGAGCCTCGATACAGAGCATACCGACAATGAGCCCGAACCGCACGAGTTCAGGGCAAAACCGGTATGGCAACGCATTATCGTAATTACGGCAGGGGTCATTTTCAACGTGATCCTGGCTGCCATCATTTTTGCGGGCATTAAGTGGAGCGCGGGCGAGTCGTTCATCCCTGCCGAGAACGTGGAGTCGATTTATGTGGCTGAGGGATCGGTGGCATACGGCATGGGCTTGCGCACTGGCGACCGCATTACCGCCGTAAATAGCAACGAGTTTGAGACCTTCAACCAGCTTACGCCGGGCGAGCTGCTCGCGGATACGCTGACTATCACCGTTGATCGGCAGGGCGAGTCGCAGACCCTCGTGGGGCCGCGTGATATCATGACGCAAATTAGCCGGGCTGATCAGACCGTTGGGTCGCCGCTGGGCATTTCGTTCATTCCGCCTGTTGTGGGAGCAGTGCAAGAAGACTACCCCGCGCATCAGGCCGGACTGCAGTCCGGCGACCGGATCGTGCATGTAGCCGGGGATACCATTCGGTTCTGGCAAGAGATGGCTGAAGCCTTGCAGGGGGTTGGCGATGCCTCCACAACCGTACGGTGGCTACGTCCTGATTCGATAGAAACCTCCGATGACCGCACGCCCATCGCCGAAACAGAGCGTGGTCGGCTGTACGAGGCCACCATCACGCCACGGTACGACGAAGACACCGAACGGTATTTGCTGGGGATTGCCACGCCTACGCAAGAGATGCTTGCCAATGATTTTGGGCAGCAGCACCGCACCTTCGGAATTGGCGAAGCGCTGGTAGCCGGAACCACGGAAACGTGGGACTACGCTAAGAATATTGTCGTGAGCCTGCAACGAATTATCGTGGGACGCGACAGCTTACGCGATAATCTGGGCGGTCCGGTTATGATTGCCCAGGTTACCAGCGATGCAGCCTCGGCCAGTGCGCTCGATTTTTGGCGCATTGTGGCCATTCTGTCGGTCACTCTGGCTATCATGAATATCTTGCCCATCCCCGCCCTCGATGGCGGCCAGCTGGTCTTCTTGATTTATGAGGGTATTACGCGGCGCCCCCCGTCTACACGTGTGAGGCTCATTGCCCAACAGATAGGTATGCTGCTTCTGCTCGGATTTATGGTCTTCTTGATTTTTAACGATATCCTTCGGTTATAAGACTACACAGCCACTCCCGAGCGAACAGACGCTCCGGTGCAGCGTGCGTTAAGGAGACGCAATAAAGGCTGTCTGCCCAGTGAACAATAATAAATGCTCTCCTGAAGCAGCCCCAGCACCCCTGCTTACGCACATCGAATGAAACGTTGCTGTTTGGTGTCCGTGCAGATATATTGGAAGGATGTGTAACACGGGGTCACAGCTCGGTACACGTGCTTCGGTTTCGCCCCATTTTGTTGTGTTGACCTAACAACTTGGACTTCCTTTGACTTCTATCCATCATCCGCCTGCTAACGTGGACGACGACGCCCATTTGCAAGAAGCTTTGCACGAGCGAGGTGAACTCCCACGGCACGTGGCCGCCATTATGGACGGAAATGGGCGATGGGCACGCCAGCGTGACCGCGTCCGTTATGCCGGGCATTACGAAGGTGTCGAGTCGGTGCGTGATATTGTCGAGGCCTGTGGCGAGCTCGGCATTCAGTATCTTACACTATACACGTTTAGCACCGAAAACTGGAATCGCCCCACCCTCGAGGTAAAGGCCCTCATGCGCCTGCTGCGTCATACGGTGCGAAAAGAGCGAGCCACCCTCCTTGAAAACAACGTGCGCCTAAAGCTGATTGGCGACGTTTCACAGCTTCCCCCCAAGTGTTTGGAAGAGTTGCAACGCACCGTAGAAGCAACGGCCGACAATACGGGGCTTACTCTTGTGCTTGCGCTTTCGTATAGCGGACGCTGGGACCTTACGGAGGCTGCACGCCAAGTAGCTACCATGGTGGCTAACGGCGTAATCGACCCCGATGATGTTGATGAGTCGATCGTTAGCGATCTGCTCGACACGGGCACGATCCCCGACCCCGACTTGCTTATCCGCACAGGCGGGGAGTACCGACTCTCCAACTTTATGCTGTGGCAAAGCGCGTACTCAGAGTTGTACATCACCGATTGCTATTGGCCCGACTTTCGCCGCAAGCAACTCTATGAGGCCATCCGGAATTACCAAGACCGTGATCGTCGCTTTGGCCGGGTTTCTGTGAATGGGAATGGATATGAGGCCTATTCCTCCGAAACCTAACATCAAAAGCTGTATCCAGAGGCACTGTGCTGTGAGCATTGTGCCATGGCTTGCCTACCAACTGCCCTACTTGACGGGGGCCAGCATTACGCGCCTGCCTGCTAAGGAGAATACGTACGCACGCTGCGCCTAGCTTGTAGGCGCGTCTATACGAATTCATGTACGCGAGACGTTACATCACGTGCACCTGCGCGCTCCATCTTTTTCTTGTCAGACTCTGCTTTCTGTGACCGCAACCTCGACACGTTTTATGTACTGCGTTCGATCTGTGTGGCCCGTTGCTCTTTTGGTAGCGGCATTCTTATGGATGGGAGCCTTTGAGGCACATGCCCAGGTAGAACCCGATCCGATAGAACCCGACCCGATGCCGCAGCCCGAGCAACCCCAACAACCACCTGGTGGGGAAGCGCCTCCGCAGATGGGTCCTGTTGATGCAGCTTCGACGTTTACCATCAATGAAATCATCGTAGAGGGCGTAGAGGGGCGGACGAGCGATCTTGTGCGTCAAAGCAGTGGGCTCTCTGAAGGCCAACAAGTGCAACTGCCTGGAAGCGAAGAAATTGCCGAGGCCATTCGGTCGATCTATGACCTGCGCTTGTTTTCAGATGTACGCATCTACCAAGAAGAGCAAGAAGGCGATGGCGTGGCGCTCATCATAGATGTTACGCCTGAACCTCGGCTTGCTGCGTTTAACATCGAAGGGATGAGCCGCAGCGATCGCCGCGACGTGGAGAACCAGATGCCGCTTCTGCTGGGGCGTCCGGTCCGTCCTGCTGACGTGGAGCGTTCGAAGCAGATTATCAAAGACCACTATGCCGAGGATGGGTACTTGAACGCTACCGTTGATGTCGTTCGGCAAGAGGCAGAAGACGGGCGCATCAACTTGACGTTTAATGTAAATCGAGGAGAACGGGTGCGCGTGTCTAACATCCGGTTCGAAGGAAACGAACAGTTTTCCGACCGGCGCCTCCGCGGTCAGTTCGATGAAACCAAACAGCGGAGCTGGTGGCGTTTCTGGCGCAGCGCTACGTTCGATCCGGACGCCTTTGAGATGGATCTAGATCTGGTTATCGACTACTACAACGAGAATGGCTACTTCGATGCTCGCATCGTAGATCACCGAACCGAGCCTGCCTCCGACGGCAATGTCGAGTTGGTTGTCACCGTTGAAGAAGGCAGCCAGTATCATGTCCGTGATATTACCTGGGAAGGCAATACCGTGTACACCAGCGAGACGCTCTCCGAGCGGCTTGGGCTGGCATCTGGCGATGTGTTCAATGGGCGTCGCCTTGAAGAAAATCTGCGCGGAAACCGCGAAGGTTCTGACATTGCCGGGCTATACATGGACCGCGGATACCTGCAGTTCAATGCGCAACCGTCGATTCGTGTTGTAGAGGGCGACTCGCTCGATATCAACATCGATATTCGTGAGGGCGAAACCTATTCGTTTGGCGACATCACCGTGGCTGGAAACACCAAAACACGCGACCATGTGGTGCGCCGTGAGTTGTTTACCGTACCGGGCGAAACCTTCAGCCGCAGCGCCATCCAAGAGTCCATTCGGCGTCTCATGCAGCTGAACTACTTCAGCCAAGAGTCGCTCGCCGAAGGGCCGGCGCTTGACGTAGACGATAGCGAGAACAGAGTGAACTTGACCTACAACCTCGAAGAGGTGGGTAGCGATCAGTTGGAGCTCTCTGGGACATGGGGCCGCTTTGGGCTCGTGCTTCAGCTGGGCTTCCAGTTCAACAATTTCTCAACGCAAACCATGTTCGACCGCAGTGCCTGGCGTCCTCTCCCTTCAGGTGATGGACAACAACTCGGGGTCAACATCCGAACCAACGGCACCTTCTTCCAGAGCTACTCGCTTTCGTTTACCGAGCCATGGTTTCGCGGACGTCCGAATCCGGTAGGCGGATCGGTCTCGTTTACGCAGTTTTCGCAAGAGCCGGTGTCAATCGGTGCACAACGCGCCACCGATGGCACATTTACACAAATTAGTTCAAACGTTTTCTTCCAGCGTCGCTTAAGCTGGCCCGATGACAACTTTAGCCTGTCGTTTGGACTGGGCTATCAGTACTATCGGAACGACCAGGGACTGCTTTCGCAGTTACCAGAAGGGGTCAACCAAACGGTAACGTACCGGCAGGCCCTCTCGCGCAATTCGCTGGATAACCCCATGTTTCCGCGGAGCGGCTCAGAAATACGTCTTTCGGTAGAAGTGGCGCCTCCGGTGGGCGATCTGGTGCAATACCACAAGTGGCGGTTTGATACCGACTGGAATATCCCGATTGGCGAGCGCTTCTCTATTGGATTGGGCTCACAAATGGGCTACATCGGTTCGATTACTGGCGAAGAGGTGTCGTTCGAGCGGTTCGAAGTAGGCGGTACGCTGTTCGACTTTAGCGGCTACCAGTTTGGATCTGAGCCCATTCCGATGCGAGGCTACCCAGCGCGTACCATTGGACCGCGCGAAACCGTGCGTGGACAGGTCACCCCGGTTGGCGGACGTATTCTGAACAAGTATACGTCGGAGTTTCGCTTCAAGGCGGTAGAGTCGCAACAGCTGCAAGCCGCCCCGTATCTCTTCCTTGATGCCGGAAATACGTGGGACAGCTTCGATACGTACAACCCCTCTGAGCTCTTCCGGTCAGCCGGTGTTGGCGTACAGCTCTTCCTTCCAATTGTAGGAATGATTGAGTTTAACTACGGCTATAACTTTGACGAATTTGTGCCCTTCCAGCAAACCGAAGACGGCACACCAGGATGGCGCTTCCAGTTCTCCTTGGGCCAAGGCGGACAGCAGCAACGCTAACAAGTGTGTTGTTCATGTACCGGCATGGTGTGGATGCGTCCATGCCATGCTGCGCATACATCCGACAACGATCTATGAATTTGCCATTTGGATCCCCCTCGGGGCAATACTTGACAGTGCGCATCGTTTATCTAGTGTCGGTTGTTGTACTGTGGAGTACAGTGGGACTTATGCCCGCCACGGCTCAGCAACAAATCGGCTACATTGAGTCGGACTATATTCTTGAGCAAATGCCGGAGTATGCGTCGGTGCAACAGGAGCTCGACCAATTAGAGCAAGACTGGCGTGCTGAAATTCGGGCGCAGGAGGATGAGGTTGATGCTCTTGTAGAAGAGTTTCAGGCGCGCGAGCTGTTGTACACCCCCGACGAGCAAGAACAGCAGCAAGAACGCATTCGCGAAGCGCGTCGAGAAGTAGAGCGCCTGCGCGATCAGTACTTTGGCCCCGATGGCCAACTATTCCAGCGCCAGCGCGAGTTGATGCGTCCGGTGCAAGAACGCGTAATGAACGCGGTAGAAACCGTGGCCGAGTCGGGAGGCTACGATTATGTGTTCGACAAATCCGGCGATTACCTCTTCATGTATGCGCGCCCACAGCATAACCTAAGCGAAGATGTGATTTTTGAACTTGACTTAGATGCCGATGCCATAGATTAATCACACTGTGTACCAATCTTTCGCTCTCTGATGGGAGCGTCGGACGGCTGCCCAGTTTTCTTTCCTCATTATGGTGAGCGCATGCCTGTTCATGCAGGCGTTTACCACTCGATACTTTCCCTGAATTCAATTTCTCCACCATGCTTAATCGATCTGTTGTTACCGCCCTTGTTCTTCTTTTGGCTGCCGCCTTTGTACATGTTGATGCCAATGCGCAGAACCGCATCGGCTTTACAAATCAAGAGGCGCTTCTGGCCAACATGCCTAATTTCACAGATGTGCAGGAGCAGCTAGAGCAAGAGACCGTGCGCCTGCAGGGGTCGCTTCAGGAAATGCAGCAAGAGTTTCAAGAACAGCTCCAGCGTTACGAGCAGCAGCAGGGGCTGCTTTCCGATGAGCGTCGCCAGGACCGTGAGAACGAGTTGCGCGAGATGCAAATGGAGTTTCAGCAAGCCCAGCAAGAAGCCGAGCAAGAGCTGGCCCAACTCGAAATGGAGCTCATGACGCCGCTGCTTGAAGAGCTGCAAGATGCGATTGACGAAGTCGCGGCCGAGCAAAACCTTGATCTTGTACTGCGTCAGCAGGCGTTGGCATACGTCAGCGGAACGACGAACAACGTGGTGAACATCAACGAAGAAGTAGCCGCACGTCTCGGTATCGACATTGATGCGACCGAAGCCGAACCAGCCCCTTCGCTTGATGGCGTAGGCGATGATCCGATGGGCGGCGGAACCAACTAAGCCTCCTTTCGATGCAAGACGATGCCCCATCTGGGGGATCCACGAAGCCGGGTCTCTACTGCAGAGGCCCGGCTTTTGTCATTCACCTACTGCTTGATCCCGTCCATCTATGAGCACCGAAACCGTCCGCCCCGAGCCTGCCGATGTCCCGCGCGTTACCACTCAGACGTTGCAAAACATGAAAGCCGAGGAGGTGCCTATTGCTATGCTTACCGCATACGACTACACCTCGGCCCGGCTGTACGACCAAGCGGGCGTTGATGTGCTTCTGGTAGGCGATTCTGCGTCAAACGTGATAGCCGGGAACGAAACAACGCTTCCCATCACGCTCGATCACATGATTTACCACGCTCAGTGCGTTGTAAATGCCATTCAGCGATCGCTCGTCGTGGTTGATCTACCGTTTGGTTCCTATCAAGGCAACTCCACCGAAGCCCTTGCTTCGGCCATCCGCGTGATGAAAGAGGCGGGCGCACACGCCATCAAGCTCGAAGGCGGACACGACGTCATCGACACCGTCAAGCGCATTATCTCATCCGGCATTCCGGTGATGGGGCACCTGGGCCTGTTGCCGCAAAGCATTCACAACTACGGCACGTACAAGGTGCGTGCTCGCAATGAGGACGAAGCACAGCGTCTCATAGAGGAGGCGCAGGCCCTCGAAGAAGCAGGATGCTTTGCACTCGTTCTCGAAAAAATACCAGCGCCACTGGCGGAGCGTGTCACCGAAACGCTTAGCATTCCCACCATTGGCATTGGCGCAGGCGTGCACTGTGATGGGCAGGTTCTTGTGTCGCATGATGCGCTGGGCCTGACCACCGATTTCAATCCACGCTTTGTACGTCGCTTTGCACGTCTCGACAAAACCATTACCGACGCGGTACAAGAGTACGTAAACGAAGTACGTACGCGCTCTTTTCCCAACGAAGACGAGAGCTACTCTTAACGTCCAGGTAGCTCGGTTCTTGCTGTACATACACCATCCTCCTTGTTTGTTATATGGATACGCACGATTCTTCTGTGCCTGACACAGATGACGCCTCTCCCCTCATCCTCATTTGCAACGACGATGGCATCGATGCGCCAGGTATTCAGGCATTAGCCGCAGCCCTTGATGGACTCGGACGGCTTGTCATTGCCGCGCCTGAAAGTGAGCAAAGTGCTGTGGGGCATGCCATCACCGTGCGCGATCCGGTACGGGCACAATCATATGGATTTGAAGTCCCATCTGGCCCTGTCAAGGCATGGTCGATTGCCGGAACCCCAGCCGACTGCATTAAGCTCGCCGGGCAAGAGTTGCTAGAGCACCCACCCGATTTGGTCGTCAGTGGCATCAACCATGGTCCGAATACGGCGGTCAATGTGCTTTATTCGGGAACGGTGAGCGCCGCGACAGAAGCTGCCATTATGGGATATCCTTCTATTGCGTTTTCGCTGTGCTCGTGGTCCTCGAACGAGTTTGAGGCGGCCGGATACTACGCCCGTATGCTAAGTCGCTATGTGCTGAACAACGGCCTCCCTACAGGCTCCCTACTGAACGTAAACATCCCTGAAGGGCCGTTTGAGGAAATTGAAGGGGTGCGTATCACCCGGCAGGCTCGCTCGCGCTGGGAGGAGAGCTTTGTGTCGCGCACCGATCCAGTGGGGCGTCCGTATTACTGGCTTTCGGGCGAGTTCGTGAACTTAGATGAAGGAGACAACACAGATCTGACGGCCATTGAAGATAACTACGTTGCGGTTACGCCTTTGCAACTCGACCTTACGGCCTACGAGCAACTTGAGTCGCTTGGCAAGGTGGACTGGGACGAGAAGCTCGATCAGGATGCACGGGCCGATGCCCGGCGGCACATTGCCTCACGACGCGGAGAATCGTCGGGGTGAGGGCGGATCGTCATTCGAGCTCGGCTGCTGAAAGAGCGTTGACTCTTTGAGTGCTTTCCCGCCATCCAAAAACATTTGCAGATGCGGAAACGGAATCTCGATCTCGGCGTCGCGTAGCGCCTCGCGCACCTTTTCGGTGTACTCCCACCGCATGGGTACTTCCTTGGAGGGGTCTTTTACGAAGAAACGCAGCATCATATCTACGCTGGAGTCGGCCATTTTCGTGACGACAACCGTTGGGCCTGGATTGGGAATTACACGGTCATCCTCCTCAAAGAGTGCGAGCACCACCTCGCGCGCTTCGCTTGGGTATTCGTCATAGGCAATACCAAACCCAATGTCTACTCGCACCGTGTTGCGCTTTGTGTGGTTGATAAGCTGATTGCTGATCATAAACGAGTTGGGCAACACCATAATCTCGTTGCGTACCGTGCGCATCCGGGTGGAGCGTAAGGTGATCTCATCGACTTGCCCGTAGGTGTCGTTGACCTCGATGTAATCGCCGACCACAAACGGTTCATCAATGAGAATGGTAACGCCTGAGATGAAGTTCTCCAAGGAGTCGCGCGCGGCAAAACCCAGAGCGATACCAGCAATACTCAATCCGGCAAGTAGGGCGGTAACATCCACGCCAAGCTGCGCCATCACAATGATGACAATGAGCAAAATCGCCACAACCCGGTAGCTTTTTAGCAGCAGGTTCTGCAGGCCAGCATCAACTCGGTCGCTATGGTCGAGGACTTGAAACAGCGTGGTGTCGATCAGCCGGTAGATCGAATAGAAAAAGAGAAACGCAAAGCCGGCAACCAGCACCCGCGGAAGCAAAATGCTCGTCAGGTCAATGGCGCTTAGCTGCAACTGGGACCACATCATATCCCACTGTCCTTCCAGCAGCAAGCGCACCACCTCGCGAAACGTTTGGTTGAACTCCTCAAAGCTATCAGGAGCCGGGAGCTCTTCGAAATCGTTCGCCTCGGTGGTATCAGCTTCCGCATTGGACTGAGCGAGCGTGTCGGGAGCGACGCCCAGGTATTCTATGTTTTGCGCAGGCATACTGCAGAAGCGACGAATGAAAAAACAAGAGAGCTTGGTTAGGTGCGGCGTTGCTGAGCAGCCTTGAGGGTGTTCTGCAGCAGCATAGCAATAGTCATGGGCCCTACACCGCCCGGAACGGGTGTAATGGCATGCGCTTTCGGGGCTACAGCATCGTAATCTACATCTCCCACAAGCCGGTATCCGCGCTCACGGTTGTCATCGTCAACGCGGTTGATGCCCACATCAACGACCGTAGCGCCGTCGGCTACCATGTCGGCGGTGATGAGTTGGGGGCGACCGACCGCAGCAACAACGATATCGGCAGCACGTGTGTGAGCGCTCAGGTTGCGTGTGCGGCTGTGGCACACAGTGACCGTTGCATTCGCGTTGCGTTGCATCAGCAAAGCCGCGAGAGGTTTGCCTACGATGTTAGAGCGTCCGACGACCACGGCGCGTTGTCCGGAAAGATCATCCAGCGCATGCTGAAGCAAATGCATGATGCCGGACGGAGTAGCCGGTACAAAGCGGGGCATGCCAATGAGCAGGCGTCCCAGGTTCTCAGGGTGGAACCCGTCCACATCCTTGGCCGGATCGATGGCATGGATCACCGCATGCTCGTCGATTTGATCGGGAAGCGGCAACTGAACGAGAATACCATCGACGGCATCGTCTGTGTTCAGTTCATGGATGAGCGCAAGCAGGTCATCTTGCGAAATGCTATCGGGGCGTCGGTGGATGGTGGCATCGATACCGACCTCTTCGGCAGCACGTTTCTTGCCGCGCACATACGAGGCGGATGCGGGATGGTCACCCACAAGAACAACCGCAAGTGCAGGCGGAGCCACATCGGCAGCAAATGAAGCAACAGCGGTGCGCGTCGTAGCGCGTACAGATTCGGCTACGGCGCGTCCATCAAGGCGAGCGTCCACGGGATCAGGGGAGGCGTATGGAAGAAACGGTGAGCACATCATGCTTTAGTATAGGGGGTATGTCGGGGCAATAAAAGACTGCACAGCCAAATTCTCCGCAAACTGCACAATCCCGTTAAATGCTTGTAGGAACACACGAAAATTAGCACAGGTTGGGTAGGCGTCGGTTTGTCTATATCCATTCAGTTATTCGGTTAACCAGCGTATGTCCAGTGCAGCTCGTCCGGTTGTTGTAATGAAGTTTGGAGGCACGGTAACGGGCTCGCCATGGCGCATGCAGGCGCTGGTAAAGATGGTCGCCGAGGCGGTTGAAACGGTGCGCCCGGTACTGGTGGTATCGGCCCTGTCGGGCGTTACGCGCCAGCTCGACCGCGGACTGCAGGCCGTTGTGGCAGCGCGGCGGAATGGGGGCGCGCCTCACGAAACCATTGACGCGCTTATCGAGGATCTGCGTACGCGTCACATGGAGCAGGCCGAGGAGCTGCTTGACATGGCTGCGCTATCCACCTACC
This sequence comes from uncultured Rhodothermales bacterium, assembly GCA_964653015.1. Classification (GTDB taxonomy): domain Bacteria; phylum Bacteroidota; class Rhodothermia; order Rhodothermales; family Salinibacteraceae; genus Longimonas. The sequence continues at coordinate 2,600 of CAZZCI010000019.1, read as the reverse complement.
AGACTGCCCTCAACGAGCGGCTGGCAGATCTGCAAAGCGTGTTGCAGACGGTGGCCCAGACGGGCTTTACCCCTGCTCATCGCGATGCCGTGCTGGCAACAGGTGAGCAATGCTCGGTTCCCATGGTCGTAGCAGTGCTACAGGTGCGTGGGATGCCGGCCGAAATCGGCGATGCCACGACTCTGATTCGCACCGACGATACCTACGGCGAAGCAAACGTGGATCTCGCGCTGTCGCACAAACAAGTAGCGCGCTGGTTTGCCGACCTTGCGGATGAAGCGATTCCTGTGGTTGCCGGATTCATCGGACGCGATGGCGGAACGGTGACGACGCTTGGATTCGAAGGCAGCGATTACACGGCTGCGCTCATGGCGTCCTTCACCAATGCTGCCTCCCTCACACGCTTTACCGATGTGGAAGGCATCTACACCGCCGACCCGAACACCGACGCCGCCGCGCAACGCATCGACCAGCTAACGATGGAGCAGGCGTTTGCCTGGACCGAATCGGGGCGCCTGGGCATGCATCCCAAAACGCTGCGTCCGCTGGCTGAAGCGAACATTCCAATGCAAGTGCGCTGCATCGATCGTCCGCATGCGCCGGGTACGCAAATCTGTCCCGCCTCGGTTGCGGATCCCGTGTTTTGCCCCCCCATTGCCGGGTAGCAGCAAAAGGCGGTGTCTCCCTCTTGTTTATGTTTGTTCTATTCCTGACTTATTTTTGTCGTCATGACTTCTCGTTCTCTCCGTGTAGGCATTTTGGGCGCTACGGGCGCTGTTGGACAAACCTTTGTACGCCGCCTGGCTGGTCATCCATGGTTTGAGATCAGCGCACTGGCGGCGTCAGAGCGTTCAGCAGGAAGCCCGTATCGCGAGGCTGCAAACTGGCTGAGCAGTGCTCCCATGCCCGAATCTGTAGCGGATATGGAGGTCGTGCCGTGTGAGCCAGGTGAGGTAGAAGCCGACCTGGTATTCTCTGGGCTGAGTTCGTCGGTCGCTGGCGAAGTTGAAGCCGACTTTGCGCGGGCCGGGTTTCCGGTCATATCCAACGCCAAAAACTATCGGATGGCCCCGGGCGTGCCGCTGCTCGTTCCTGAAATCAATGCCGACCACATCGGGTTGATCGATCAGCAGTCGTGGGGCGAGGGCGACGGCTTCATCGTCACAAATCCCAACTGCTCGACGGTCGGGTTAGTTTGCGCGCTGGCTCCGCTGTTGCCATTTGGGGTGGAGGCGGTGCAGGTGACCATGCTCCAGGCGCTCTCTGGGGCAGGCTACCCAGGCGTCCCCTCACTCGACGCGCTCGGTAACGTGATTCCGTATATCGGGGGAGAAGAAGACAAGCTCGACGAAGAGCCGCGCAAGATTTTAGGCACGTTTGAGGCGGGCAGCATCGCTCCTGCCGGATTGGCAGTGAGTGCCCAGTGCAATCGGGTGCCCGTTCGCAATGGCCACCTTGCATGCGCCTCGGTACGCTTTGCGCGTTCGGTAAGCCCCAGTCAGGTTGAAGAGGCGATGCGCGCGTACGAGAGTCCCGAGGATGTGCGGAATCTGCCATCTGCCCCAGAGGCGCTTCTCGCCGTTGACGATGCCCCCGATGCCCCGCAGCCCCGCACGCACGTTCGAGCGGGCGGAGGGATGACCGTGACAGTGGGACGCATCCAGCCATGCACCGTGAACCACGTGAAGTTTGTGGCCCTCTCCCACAACACTATACGAGGCGCTGCCGGAGGAGCCATCTTGAACGCTGAAATCCTGGTGGAACGCGGACGTATTCAGCCTGCTGTCGCGGTGTAACGCCAGGCAGATACGCTATTTCTTTTGGTCTCTTGAGTTTGTTATGGCCTCTTCAAACATATCACTGCGCGCGGCAGAGCAAGCCGACCAGTCCCCATTGGAGGCGTTATGGCAGCAATTTATAGAAAGCCAGGCGGCCTCTGACGAGCGGCTGACTCCCGCTGACGACGCTGCCGAGCGTTGGCGCAACGACTTCCCGCTGTGGCTTGATGATACCACGGTGCGCTTGTGGGTTGCCTGCCCCGACGATACCAGCGATATAATCGGCTTCGTCCGCGCTCACCGTACCGGGCCACCGCCGCTGTATCAGGACTACAGCGAGATTTATATCGATGAGGTGTTTGTCGTGCCAGCGCACCGGCGCACCGGGGTTGCTACGGCGCTGGTTGATCGTGCTGTGGAGTGGGGCGCCTCCGTTGGGGCCGACCGGTTGCGGCTGTCTACCGCAGCAACCAATAAGGCCGCCCGTAGCTTTTGGGAGGCACGCCGCGCCCGTCCGATGGCTACGGTGTGGACCGAGTCAATAGAGCCCTCGACAGCGGCAGAAGACGAAGACCGCGAAGGGTCTGCAAAGATCGGGTTTGACTGGAACTGAAGTCGTGCTTTCGTATTTGAGTGTGTGCTTTTATGAACGACGCGGCACACCAGCGGGTGTAGCTCAGTGGCTAGAGCATCTGCTTGCCATGCAGAAGGTCGAGAGTTCGAATCTCTTCACCCGCTCCACAAAACGAACGCGACTTGATCGAAAGATCAGGTCGCGTTTTTTGTTTGATGTGCACAGCGTCATTGCAGTGCCGGGTGCGA
>CAZZCI010000018.1:14606-17194 GCA_964653015.1 uncultured Rhodothermales bacterium | reverse complement strand
CAACTTCATACCTGTCTCTACTTACTGCTCTGTCACACGTCAATCTTGGGGGTAATGCCTATGCCCCCTAACGTACCGAGAAAAACCCACACCCTTGTCATTGCGAGCGGAGCGACGCGCCCCGACTGCAGTGAGGAAGTGCTCTTGGGGTGCAATCTCATGCTATCAGATCGGATGTAGCTGCCCAATCAACGGGATGAGATCGCCAGGTCGGTCGCGCCCTCCCTCCTCGCGATGACAATTTGGGACCATAACATTCAGGTGTGACACGCCACTAGCTAAGCCGTCTGAAACGCAGCCAGACGCGGTGCGAGCGGCTTCAAATGATCAGGATGAACCGCTTCGATGAGCGCCCGAGCCAGAATCTCGGCAGGGTCAATGAGCGGAACCAGGTCCATGTCGGCGGCAAGGGGGGTAAGCGGAAGCTCGGTGCAGCCCAGCACCACGGCGTCAGCACCTTTGTCAATGAGATGCTGAATCGCATCGAGCAGGTACTGCTTGGCCTGTGGGGTGGGTGGGTGACTTTGCGCTTTCAATCCAAAGGTGGTGCTGAAAATCGTATCATTCACCTGGGCTTTGGTAGAGGCATCGGGCGTAACCACATCGAACCCGGCGGCTTCGAGTGGAGTCCGGTGTAGATCCAATGCATAGACAGCTTGTGTAGAGAGCGTGCCCACGGTCTTGATATGCGGCATGGTATCCTGCATGAACTGCACGGTCTCGTCAATCATGTGGAGCAGACGCACCTGGTGACCGGTGCGAGCTACCTCTTCCACAAGCGTATCGAAAATAGCCGGTGCGTGTGCTGTGTTACAGGGCATGCCAGCCACAACCGCCCCGGTCTCGTCCAGCAGGCGCAGGATGTCGGCCAGCGCAAACGCAGGGTTGATATCCGTATCCCCAAACAAAAAAGTGCTGCGATCTACGATGCGCTCCGGATACGACAGCAGAGCAACAGGGAGGTGATCGTGATCGGTGGCCGCTTTGGTTTGGGCCGTAATCTTATCAACGAGGTCGACCCCGGCGTGGGGGCCCATGCCGCCCAAAACGCCGATAACTTGTTTGGTGGATACGGACATGCACAACTGGCACTGGTAAACATTCGCTACGAACGCCCGCTCTTACGAAAGCCCGTAGCGAATGTGCCAGCCTTCTTTTCTCTTCCTGCAGCGGCCAATGGGTAAGAATCAGCAGAGCGCTGCACTAGCCCGCTGTTTCGGCCAGACGCTGGAGCGCATTCAGGTCAACAGTCGAAAACGCGTCTTCAATCGCATCAAACGACACATTGCGACCCGATACCTCCACGACAAAGCGTTGATCAACCAGTACCGTACGTTTTCCGCGTTCGCGATTGTTGTCGTACTCTTCGTGCATGCGGTGGCCCTGATAGTCGCCGGTGCGCTCAAAGCCACTGCTGGATTCGCGATCAACCTCCATGGTCATCATACCGAGACCGAGCACACTAAGCCCCGGAGCCCCGCCGATGTCGGTAATTTCAATTTCAATGCGCTCACGATTGCTGCCATCAAACTGGGTATTGGCCTGTACGATGGTGAACCCGCCCATTTGTTGACGAGCCCCTTCGTAGTCGGTGCGTTCTAAGCCACTAAGCTGCTCGGGCAACAGGTCGCGCAACTCACGAAAGTTAACCGGCTCGACCGGCTCACGGTCTTCGTTTTCCATTTCCTCTAACGACGAAGCCATCTCTTCGGCCCCCTCCTGCATTTGCTGAACAGACTGGGTAAGCTGAGATAGCGACTCACGTGTTTCTTCGTCGCACCCTACAAATAGAAGGGTGGCGGCTAAACATCCAACGGCAATTAATCGATGTATGTACATGGTACGGTGTGGCACTATTGTGGGGAACTATAAGGTAATGCTAAAGGGCGGGGTAGAACACCCTCTGGAGAGAACAAGATCAGCATCGGCTCCATTAGTTCCATGCGTGAAAGAAAGATGTATCCGGCCATATTAATAAGCCGGCGCCACCATCCAAACGAAATGAGCGCGCTGCATACCGCCTGGAAAGGGAAGATCTGTAAAGCCTCGGCGAAAGAAATGGAAGAAGCGCTGAACTATGAACCTTGGGCCCCTTCTCTGGTTGACACTGACCGCATTACCTATTAGGATGTGCATCGTCGTACGTTGCAAAAGGCAACATGCCTGCTCATAGTACGACACCATACAACACATGAGCGACCATCCCATTGCCCGGTCGTCTAATGGCAGGACAGCGGCCTTTGGAGCCGTTAGTGGGGGTTCGAATCCTCCCCGGGCAACATCCTCTCTTTGGAGTCCAATCTACGCATCCTGCATGTTCTGGCGTGCAGGATGTTTGTATGAAGTAGCAGGCCGCTTGCGTCTGCCACCCATGACTGGTCTTTTTCTTCCCCCTACCCCTGTATGACCACCGCTCCTCAAGAGAACCCCGTCGCGATTTACGGCGGGCGCTCGAATCCTGCGTTAGCCCGCGCCATCGCTCGCAGCTACGGCACATCGCTTGGCGAACTCACGATCCAAGAGTTTGCCGATGGTGAGATCTACGTGCGCTACGAATCCTCTATTCGTGGGGCCGACCTGTTCATCAT
>CAZZCI010000018.1:0-14506 GCA_964653015.1 uncultured Rhodothermales bacterium | reverse complement strand
GTGAGATCTACGTGCGCTACGAATCCTCTATTCGTGGGGCCGACCTGTTCATCATCCAGAGCACCTGCCCGAGTGCCGAGAACTGGATTGAGCTGCTCATGCTCATTGATGCTGCCAAACGGGCCTCTGCAGCGCGTGTAACAGCGGTTATTCCCTACTTTGGATACGCGCGCCAGGACCGCAAAGACCAACCGCGTGTGTCTATTGCATCGAAGCTGATGGCGAATCTGCTTACCACCGCCGGGATCGACCGCATCCTGACAATGGAACTGCACGCTCCGCAGATCCAGGGGTTCTTTGATGTGCCGGTTGACCACCTGTACGGGTCGGGTGTGCTCATTGACCATCTGGAAGCGCTAAACATGGACAACTTTCTGTTGGTTGCGCCAGATGTAGGCGCCCTCAAAATGGTACGTGCCTATGCCAAGAAGCTCGGCACCAGCATTGCGCTAATCGATAAGCGGCGTCCGCGTGCCAACGAAGCCCGCGTGATGAATATTATCGGCGACGTGGAAGACAAGAATGTCATTCTGGTAGATGATATTGTGGATACGGCAGGCACGCTCACCCGTGCTGCTGAAGCGCTTCGCGAAGAAGGGGCCCTCGACATTATGGCCGCCTGTACCCACGGACTGCTTTCAGGGCCAGCCTACGACCGTATTGAAGCCTCCCCGATTGAGCGGCTTATCATCACCGACACCATTCCGTTAGAGCGGTCCTCCGACTCCATCGAAGTCGTTAGCGTGGCCCCCCTCTTTGCAAAAGCCATCCGACACATTTACACCGATAAGTCGGTGTCTACCCTCTTTAAAGATTGACGCAAGCAAAGGCAGCGCGCTTCCACTCTTAACACCGCTTTTGTGAAGCACAAGGAACCGCCGCCCCCCCTTTTCGCTTTGCACTGTTCTGCAGGCACAGCAGTCGCTTCCTTTCCGGGAATGCGACTGTTTAGTTTACAATTTTGCACGGTATACGGTCTTTCGATTCATGGATGCCCCAACCCTCGACGCCCATCCTCGCGAAACGGGAAAAAAAGCCACGCGAGCGATTCGTGAAAGCAATAACGTCCCCTGTATCCTGTATGGACGAGACACCGACCCGGTGCCGTTTCAGGTGAGTGTGCATGACCTCAACCGTCTGCTGTACTCGCGGCAGACGAGCGTGGTCAACGTCGACATGAATGGCGACGCTTGGAAGTGCGTTCTGAAAGACTACACGCTCCACCCGATCTCTGATCGTCCTGAGCACGCCGACTTCCAGGTGCTGCGCCCAGGTCGCCGGGTTACGCTTACCGTTCCCATTCGCTACGAAGGCATTCCCGAAGGGCAGAAAAACGGTGGTGACACGCAGATCATCGTACGCGAGATGACGATCTCGTGCATGCCCGAAAACATTCCATCCGAGATTACCATCGACATCTCGGAGCTTGAAATTGGCGATGCGATCCACCTGTACGACCTCGACCAAGAGGCGTACCGGTATAAAATGGCGCAAGGCCAAACCCTCGTTACCGTTGTGGCGCCGCACCTCGAAGCCGTGGCTACCGACGAAGAAGAGGAAGAGGTCGAACTCGAAGAAGGCGAACTGCCCGAAGGCGAAGAGGGCGAAGTTGCCGAAGGCGAAGAGGGCGAGGCTGTCGAAGAAGAAGCCGCATAACGCCATCTCTCCCATACTGATCTACGAACCTCGCCCTCACTGTCTTTCACAGTGGGGGCGCGGTTGTTTGTAATGCTCTGATTTTGATTGCTATGTCTTCTCCTGAATGGCTTATCGTAGGACTTGGTAACCCAGGCGCGCAGTATGCCGCCACCCGTCACAATATCGGGTTTCAGGTTGCTGACATGCTTGCAGAGCGGCTGAATGTGTCGTTCCAATCACACAGCAATACAGCCTCCCAACTCGCTCAGGCGGTGCACCAAACCGTTCCCCTTTGGATTGCAAAACCGCAAACGTACATGAACCGAAGTGGGCATGCGGCCCAGGCGCTTTGCACACAGGCTGACCTCGATCCTAGCAAAATGCTTGTCATTGTAGATGACCTGCACCTGGATACGGGCCAACTCCGCCTGCGCCCCAAAGGGAGTAGCGGAGGCCACAACGGATTGCAAGATATTGCCAACCGGTTAGAGACCACGCATTTTCCGCGTTTACGCATTGGCATCGGACAAAACTATGCCCCTGGAGCACAATCCGATTACGTCCTCGCTCCCTTTTCTTCTCAGCAAGAGCCTGTGATTGAGGACGCACGCATCAAGGCGTGCAACGCCGTCCTGCGAACCGTTAACGACGGACTCACAGCAGCCATGAATAGATACAATGGATAGAGGTAACGCCTTCTACATTCAACGCACACAACCGGCCACCTGGTAGAGCGTGTGAAAGATAGCGGGCATATCCCCTATATCCCCCATTTTTGTTGAATCATTGCAAGAAATGAGGAAGCCCGTTGTTTGTGGGCAACACATCTGCTACATTGCATTCGTACCAACCCTTGACAGGGAATACAGGGCTGGCAACGTTGCATGTGCATCGCCCAAATGCGATGGCAGCGCTTCCAGCACCCGTTTCCCGCTCCTCCATCGACTCCCCAGACGCTGAATAGCTGCATCCTGATATGGCGAAGGTAGACGTCTCCATGCCCAAAATGGGCGAGAGCATTACAGAAGGCACAGTCATTGTCTGGCATAAACAGCCAGGCGATGAAATCGAGCAAGATGAAACCCTGCTCGAAATTGGCACGGATAAAGTAGATACCGAGGTGCCCTCTCCGGCAGCCGGGGTACTCGACGAAATCCTGGTTGAGGAGGGCGATACCGTTGAAGTGGGCACCATCATCGCCCGCCTTGAAACCGATGCCGACGCAGCGGCAGCACAAGCCCCTGCCGATGATGCGCCCGACACAACCGCGTCTGCCGCCCAAGAGGCACCGCCTGAGGAAGCACCAACGGACGATGCAGAAACCCAGCCCGAAGCGGCTCCCGCCACCAACGGTACCGCTCCGGCCGAGGACGATGTTGAAGTTGTCATGCCCAAAATGGGCGAAAGCATTACCGAAGGCACGATTATCGCCTGGTTCAAAGAGGTGGGCGACTCGATCGACCTGGACGAGACCCTCCTTGAAATCGGCACCGACAAGGTCGACACGGAGGTGCCCTCTCCGGCAGCAGGCGTGCTTAAAGAGCGTCTCGTCGAAGAAGGCGACACCGTAGAAGTAGGTAGTGTCATTGCCATCGTTGGTGCTGAAGCGGGGGCGGCCCCAGCGGCGTCTCAGCCGACATCAGACGATTCCACCGAAGATGCTGGCCAGAAGGCAGCCGCCGAACCGGCACCGTCGAGTACGACAACCACCACCGCCCCTGTAGATGACGGGCGCCCCATCGAACGGCGTGGATCTGACGGACAGTTCTTCTCACCTTTGGTGCGCTCCATTGCTGAAACCGAAGGGCTTTCCATGGCCGAGCTCGAGTCCATCGACGGATCCGGGCGCGATGGGCGCGTCACCAAAGAGGATGTGCTTGCCTATTTAGAAGAGCGGCCTGCCGATGCACCGGCTCAACCGTCTGAAGCTCCATCCGGCGACAGCACACCTACCGAAGTACCGACGCCCTCGCCCGCGTCAACCCCACAGGAGGCGCCCGCCCGCCCCGCCTACACGGTCGAAGAAGGACCCAGCGCCGACAAGCTCAAGCAGCAGTACGGCGATCGCATCGATGTTGTAGAGATGGATCGGATGCGCAAAATCACCGCCGAGCACATGGTGCGCTCGAAAGCCACCTCGGCGCACGTCACCTCCTTTGCCGAGGCCGACGTCACGGGGCTTGTAAACCTACGAAACCAGCACAAAGAGGCGTTTCAAGAGCGCGAAGGCGTGAAGCTGACCTTTACACCCTTCTTTGTACAAGCCGCCGTAGAAGCCCTACGCGACCACCCGATGCTCAACGCGTCGGTCGAGGGCGATAAAGTCGTTGTCAAGAAAGACTACCACGTTGGCATTGCCGTTGCTATTGGCAAGAAAGGACTGCTTGCTCCGGTAATCCGCAATGCAGGCAGTCTAAACCTGACAGGCCTGGCTCGCCAGATGGCCGACACCGCCCAGCGTGCGCGTTCCAAGCAGCTCCAGCCCGACGAACTGCAAGGCGGCACCTTTACCGTCACCAACATCGGCTCGCTGGGCTCCCTGATGGGTACGCCTGTCATCAACCAGCCGCAAGTAGGAATCCTGGCGACCGGCGCCATCAAGAAGCGTCCGGTTGTTGTTGAAGATCCCAATATGGGGGATGTCATTGCCGTGCGTCATATGATGTACTTGTCGCTCTCTTACGACCATCGCATCATTGACGGCGCTATGGGATCGAGCTTCCTCCACCGCTGTGTTGAAGTGCTCGAATCCTATCAGCCCGATGACGATCTTTTCTAAAAGCGAAGCATCCACATAAGACATGACATAGCCAGGCGCTGGAGACGACTCCAGCGCCTGGTTGTCGTTTAACAGGATGTGTGTAATATATGCGTTTAATATAGGAGTAACAGGGGATACGACAGAGCAGGATCGCTCCCCTACAGCATCTCCATAGCACGGCCATGCATCCATCGCGACAGCTATGCGTTTAGCGACGCGTCTCCGTTGATTCGACTGCTCCCTGCCGCCGAACTGCCTCGTCTCATCATGTCATCCGATTCTACCAATCCGCCGCTTGAGCTTTCCCTGCGTGAGTTGCGCGCGCACCTCGATGCGTTCTTGACCGAGTACCTAAGTGACAAAAGTGACGAAACCGTGGGCACCTATCGCCGCTCGCTCAACACGTTTCAGAAGTGGTACATCCAGCAAAAAGGGCGCTTTCAGTTTACCGAAGAAGATGTGCGCGCCTACAAAACGTACCTGACCGAGGAACGGGGATTGAGCCAGGTGTCGGTTTCGACATACCTAACGGCGCTTCGTCGCCTGTGCCAGTACCTGGTCGACCGGGGCGACCTCGATACGAATCCGGCCAAGGCCGTAAAGGGCAACCGCCGTCCCGATACGCACTCGCGCAAGGTCCTCACCGAGGCCGACATCGAAGCCCTGCACACGACCATGGATACTACCACGCCCATCGACAAGCGCGATACGGCGATGGTATACTGCATGCTGTACGCCGGACTCAGTGAAATCGAACTGGTGCGTGCCGATGTGGGGGATTTTGAACACACCCTCATGGGGGCGGTGCTACGCGTACAGGGCAAAGGACGTACTGTAAAAGATGAAGAGGTGCCTTTGGATGAGCCCGTGGTAGAGCGCATTGAAGCGTATCTGCAAGCGCGCAAGCAACCAAATCCAGAAGCCCCTTTATTCATTTCGCATGGGCGCCGCTCGATGGGCAAACGTCTGAAAACACGCTCGGTACGCGGACGCATCAACGACCATTTGAAAGCGGCCGGCATCAAACGGCCCGGTATCACGCCGCACAGCCTCACACATACAGCGGCGCTCATTTGGCTAAACAATGGCATGTCGATCGAGCGCGTCAAGGAGCGCATGCGTCACGGCACCCTCGACACAACGATGATCTACTACAAGAAGCAGGGCCTGCTGAAGCGCGACCCTGAAGAGATTGATGAATTGCTCAACGGATAAGTGAGGTCACACGTCGGTTTTGGGCATGCACCGCCTCGTTCATGCATTGTCATCTTGAGCGTAGCCGAAAGATCTCCCCCGAAATGGGCAGGGCCATTGGTTGGCCAATAGCTGCTGAACGCCGATGAGATGGTTCCACCGAATGCCATTCGGCGGCTACATGGGGCCTCCTCCGTCGGCCTTCGCTCACCATGACAGGTGGTTTGTTATTATCATCGCGCAGGCTCTTACTCCCCCTGAACTCCAACATTGACACGTGACTGTACTTAGCTGCTTTGGGCTAAGCGGGACCTAACTGCACGCTGATTTGATGGAGGCCGCCGAATGACGACCACGACGTGAATGCATAGTCAGCCCGAAGTGGCCCCAGATGTACGCCAAATCCACCACCAACCCCGGCCCAGTCGAGGCGATCGTTGAGCACCAGTTCACGGCTCCGCCGGTGGTTATAGCCGCCGCGCAGGGTAATCACTTCGCCCAAATAGGCTTCCACGCCGAACGTAAGATGTCCCAAAACCTGCCCGGCGGTGCCTTCATCGGGCAACGCCTCGCCCATGTTGTGAAGGTCGTACCCGGTCATTGAGAGCTGCACCGGTAGATGAGGCACCGAGCGTGCTACGCCGATACGCCAGTCAAACGGAAGCGAAGCGCGTTCGGCTCCCAGGTTGCTAAGCGTGCCGCCCATGTGGTGCAACGACGTACTAACCGACCATCCGCTCCCGGGCCAGTACGCCTGCACGCCCACATCGCCAGCAAGGGCTGTAGCTCGCGCCGTCTCAATGGCCGCGTACAAGAAATGCAGGTTTGCACCATAACGCCAGTGCTCATCAATCGCTCCTGCCCACCCTACGGTAAGCCCTACGTCACGCGCATGAAACGCTTCGGTGGGCACCCCTGCCGCGTCGCGTCCATCGAATTCGCCCCAGTCTACGTAACGCACCCCTGCACTGACAACCGTTTCTTCCCCCAGGGCATGGCTGTAGGCAAGCATGCCAACTTGGCTATCGGCAATGAAGTCAGTGTAAGAAGCTACGCCCTGTCCGGCCGAGGTAGGATGGGCCAGCGCCGGATTATAAAAGAACGAAGCGGTGTCATCTGCCTTCACTGCAGAGAGGCTGCTCCCCAATGCGGCGCTCCGTGCCGATGCATCCAAACGTAAAAAGCTGAACTCAGAGAGCGACCCACCAAGTTGAGCGTCCGCGGCGGAGGGAAAGGCACTTACGCAGAGCGCAAGACCCAGACATGCCAATACATAACGTACGCCTGCGGGCATAGCAATTTAGAAACCAACAAAGCAGTAAAGTGCGCGTCGTGCGGTTTTGTACCTACAGCATGCGCTACAGTTGCTTATTGAAAGACCACGCCATGTTGACAAGCCGTCAAGCACTGCAGGGTAGGGAACGGACGAGTGCCGGTTGCGTGCCATCCACGACACGGCTTTGGGAAGGCATGTCCTTCCGAAAGCTTTTGATAACGGGCTTCATCGCCCCATCATCACCGTTGCATACACGTTCCGCATTCCCCTTCTATGCTTGACTGGCTAAAGAACCTGTTCGGCGATCCCAATAAGCGCAAGCTGAAAAAGATCTGGCCGGTTGTTGACGAAATCAATGAAGCGTATGAGGAGCTGCAGGACCTGACGGATGAGGAACTCCGTGCCAAAACCGACGAGTTTAAGCAGCGGCTCCGCGATGCCGTAACCGATGTTGAGGCACGCATTGACGAAATTAACGAAACGCTTCGGCGGGCCCCCACCAGTTCCACCGCTGGGCTCATCGAGGAAGCCGACATTGGCGGTGACGGCCAGCCGCACGCGGCATCGTCTGATATCGCCCCCCTCTCTCTTCAAGAGCGCGAAGAGCTACACGAAGAGCTCGATGACCTTGAAGAAGAATGGCTTGCCATCACAGAAGACGAGATGGAAGCCATCTTGCCCGAGGCGTTCGCCGTTATGAAAGATACCTGCCGCCGCATGATCGGGGAAACCTGGGAAGCGGGCGGAAGCACCATCGAATGGGATATGATTCCTTACGATGTGCAGCTTCTTGGGGGCGTGGTGCTCCACCGTGGCAACATTGCGGAAATGAAAACCGGTGAAGGAAAGACGCTGGTTGCTATTCTGCCGCTCTACCTGAACGCACTGGCCGAGCGCGGCTGCCACCTTGTAACGGTGAACCCGTACCTAGCCGAGCGTGATGCCGAGTGGATGAAACCGCTCTTTGAGTTTCACGGCCTCACGGTAGACGTCATCGACCGGTACGACCCCCACTCCAAAGAACGCCGCGCTGCCTACCAGGCCGACATCACGTACGGCACCAACAACGAGTTTGGGTTCGACTACCTACGCGATAACTCGTTTGTGGTGCGTCCCGAACAACTGCAGCAACGGGGGCATCACTACGCCATCATTGACGAGATCGACTCGGTCTTGATTGATGAGGCCCGTACACCGCTCATTATTAGCGGCCCGGTGCCCGACCAGGAAAACGACCAGTATCGCGAGTTGCGCGACCCGGTTGAGAAAGTGGTGCGCGCCCAAAAGCGTCTGGTGAAGCAACTCACGCGCGAGGCGAAAGACCTCTTGGCCGAACGAGACAAAGCGAAAGAGGCCGGCGAGAAAAAGCGCGCCAATGAGCTCAGCGATGAAGCCGGATTGGCGCTACTTCGTGCCACCCGCGGCTACCCGCGTCTCGATGAACTGCAGTCTCTGCTTCAAGAGCAGGGTGTAGAACGCCTCCGCCAGAAAACGGAGTACTTCTACCTGCAGGAGAACGCGAAAAACATGCCCTTTGTGGACGATGAGCTGTACTTTGCGCTGGAAGAGAAAAAGCGCGCCATCGAGCTTACGCAGAAGGGCCGCGAGTATATCGCCAAAGTCATGGGCGAAACAGAAGATATGTTCGTCCTGCCAGTCGTGGGTGAGCAAATTGCCGAGCTGGAGAGCGACCATGAGGAAAAAGTTCGCCAGCTCGAAGCGGAAGTAAAAGCCCGCGACGACCTCTCCCGCGAGCAACGCGAAGAGCGGCTGCTCGACAAACAGCAGCAGATGGAGACCGAGTTGCAAGAACAAAAGCGGGAGATCTACAACGTCTACTCCGAACGCGCCGGTACGCTGCACGCGATCGAGCAGTTGCTCAAAGCGTTCACGCTCTACGAGCGCGATCTCGAATACATTGTAGAGGAAGGGAAAGTCCAAATTGTTGATGAGCACACCGGACGGGTGCTCGATGGGCGCCGTTACTCACAAGGGCTGCACCAGGCCATTGAGGCCAAGGAGGAAGTCGAGGTGCAAGCCGCCACGCAAACGTACGCGTCGGTGACGCTGCAGAACTACTTCCGGATGTACGATAAACTGGCCGGGATGACCGGTACCGCCGAAACCGAAGCGGAAGAGTTCAACGAAATCTACGAGTTGGACGTCATCGTAGTACCGACCAACGAGCCGGTACGCCGCGACGACAAAGATGACCTGGTCTTCCGCACACGCCGCGAGAAGTATAACGCTGTCATCGACAAGGTCAAAGAATACCACAAGAAAGGGCAGCCGGTACTGGTCGGTTCAGCGTCGGTAGAAGTATCGGAGCAGCTCAGCCGCATGATGAAGCGCGAAGGGCTGCGCCACAACGTACTCAATGCCAAGCAAGACCGCGCCAAGGCCGAGGCACAGATTGTAGCAGAAGCCGGCCAAAAAGGCGCCATCACCATCGCGACCAACATGGCGGGCCGCGGTACCGACATTAAGATCAGTGATGAGGTACGCGAACTCGGAGGACTCGCCATCATCGGCTCAGAACGCCACGAAAGCCGCCGTATTGATCTGCAGCTGCGTGGACGTGCAGGCCGTCAGGGCGACCCCGGCGAAAGCCAATTCTACGTATCGCTCGAAGACGACCTGATGCGCCTCTTTGGCTCCGATCGCGTAGCCAAGATCATGGACAAAATGAATCTTGAAGAGGGTGCGGTAATCACGCACCCATGGATCAACAAGAGCATCAAGCGGGCGCAGGGCAAGGTTGAGCAAAACAACTTTGCAATCCGTAAGCGTCAACTTGAGTACGACGATGTGCTTAACGCACAGCGCGAGGTTATCTACAAGCGGCGCCGTCAAGCCCTCACCGGCGAGCGCTTCCACGGCCAGATGCTGTCGATGCTGTACGAGCTGTGCGAAGCCATTGTGGAGCAGTACTACGGCGACGGCAACATTGCCGGACTTCGCGAAGAGCTCCTGCGCGTGCTCGCCTTCGACTTCGAAATCGACCGCGAGACGTTTGTCATGCTGGGCGAAGACGGCGTAGCTCTGCGTATCTTCGAGGAAGCCAACAAACACTACCAGCGCAAGCGGCAAGCGCTGGCCCAGCCGTTCTATGAGCGCCTGAAGGCCCTCAAGGAAGAGCGCGGCGAAGATACCCCCAGCCAAGTGTACGTGGACTTCACCGACGGACAGCGCCTTATGCGCGCTGTGGCTGATGTGGAGGAAGCTCTTGAAACCGACGGCGAGGAGATCAACAACGCGCTGGAGCGCACAGCCATGCTCTCCACCATCGATAGCAAGTGGACCGACCACCTCCGCGAACTCGATGAGCTTAAAGAAGGCATCGGCTTGCGTTCCTACGGACGCAAAGACCCGGTCGTCGAGTACAAGATGGAGGCCTTCGACTTCTTTGCTGATATGATGGAAGAAATTGGCCAAGAGGTCGTGTCGCTCTCGTTCCGCTCAGGACCGGTGGTTGATGATGCCGCACCTCAAACCAGTACCAGCGAGCCGAAGAGCCGCCTCGATCGCCGTCGCGCCAAGACCCAGCACGACTCTGCCGAACCCTCGTACGGCGTACAGTCTGGGGGCGGCGATGGCAGCGCTGCCGAGCGCGACCCGTCGGTCGACAAGCAAGAGCCCGTAACGGTAGCCAGCGAACCCGGGCGCAATGACATCGTCAAGATCCGCAACAACAGCACCGGGGAAACCGCAGAAATAAAGTATAAGCATGCCAAGAAAAAGCTGAAGCAAGGCTGGTCTATGATTTCGTAGGGCGCGCGCAGAAAAGCGATCTACAACCTGACGATGTCCATGCGCTGTTGTATGTTGAGGACACACGCAACACATTGTCGCTCTGCGGTCTGTTGCGCGAAGGATCTCCCCGGCGGGGGTCCTCGTCTGTCCCTTGTCTGATCTATGCTCTGGTGCTATGCTACGGTCGCTCTACATCAAGGATTATGCGCTCATCGAAGAACTTGACATTGAGTTCGGCAGCGGCCTCAATATCTTGACGGGCGAGACGGGGGCCGGAAAGTCTATCATCGTGGGGGCGCTGGGCATGATCCTGGGCGACCGGGCCTCCACCGACGCATTACGAAGCGGTGCCAAAAAGGCGATCATCGAAGGCATTTTCGATGAAGCCAACACCGACTCGATCCGTACCCTGCTTGCCGACCACGAGATCGATACCGAGCCGCTGCCACGCATTATTCTGCGTCGCCAGCTTACCGATTACGGCAGCCGCGCCTTCATCAACGACACGCCTGCCACGCTCGATGTGATGCGGGCTGTAGCTGCCGAACTCATCGACCTGCATGGCCAGCACGAGCACCAATCGCTGCTCGACCGATCGACGCACCGCACCCTGTTAGACGGCTTTGGCGGCCTGAGCGGGCTTGTGGAGCACTACCAGCGCCAGTACGAGTCGGTGCAGGAGCTTGTCGACGAACGCACCCGCCTGGCCGAGCGCAAGCGCGAACTGAATCAGCAGCGCGAGTTGTACGAGTTTCAAATCGAGGAAATCGACGAGGTTGATCCCCAACCGGGCGAAGAAGAAGAGCTCAAATCCGAACGGCGCGTACTGGAAAATGCCGAGCAACTCTATGCTTGCACATCCCGCTTGTACGACATGCTCTACACCGATGAGCACGCGGTGCATGACCAGATCGTGGTAGCGCGCAACGAACTGCAAGACCTGGCACGCATTGATGACACCTTCTCCGAACAGGTTGACGAGGTGAAGTCGGCGCAGATCATCATTAGTGAGCTGGCTAGCTTTCTGCAGGACTACAACGCGCATGTCGAATTCGATCCGGATCGCCTGCAAGCCATTCGCGAGCGCCTGGCCGACATTGAACGACTCAAGCGAAAGTACGGCGGTACACTCGATGCAGTGCTTGAACACCGCGAAGAGATCGGTGAACGCTATGCGCTGGCCTCCGACTTTTCAGGCACCCTCGAACGGCTGGATACGCAGATCGCCGAGGCGCAGGCCACCCTCTCTGATGCCGCTGAACGGCTCTCTACCAAGCGACGCGAAGTGGCTGAACGCGTAGAGCGCGCCGCCGAACGCGAAATGGCTACCCTGGGCATGCCCGACAGCCAGTTCAACGTCCACTTTGAGCGCACGCCCGACTCGGAAGGCTGGGTTGAGCTAGAAGACACCCGCTACGCAGCCCGTCCGCATGGCATAGACCGCGTAGAGTTTTTTATATCGACCAACGTAGGGGAGCCGCCTAAACCGCTCACCGATGTGGCTTCTGGAGGCGAAATTAGCCGCATCATGCTGGCTCTGAAAACCATCCTTGCCAAAAGCGAACGTCTTCCCATCCTGGTATTCGACGAAATCGATGCCGGTATTTCAGGCGATATGGCCCGTCGCGTTGGAGAGAGCATGCACAATCTGGCGCGCTACCATCAGATCATCACCATCACGCATCTGCCGCAGATTGCTGCGCTAGGGGATGTGCACTTTCGCGTATCCAAAACCGTAGCCGACGACCGCACCCACACCACGATTCATCGCCTTGATGGCGAAGAGCAAGCCGAGCAGGTCGCCACCCTCATTAGCGGCGCCGACGTAACCGATGCTGCGCTTACCAGTGCGCGCGAACTCATGAACGTGGCCGACCAATCTGAGTCCTAAACGTGCACTCCGGTATATGTAGCGTGGTATCGCAGGCCACCGTCGCATGCTTCACACAGCATGCATTCGCACCGATCGATTTGTATTCACCATTATCAACGTCTATTCGCATGGCCGATTCCCCAATTTCGTTTGGAACCGATGGCTGGCGCGCTATCATCGCCGACACGTATACATTTGCTAACCTCGACCGCGTAGCATCGGCCACTGCCGCCTGGCTCCGCAATATGTATGGAGCCGAGGCAACCGTTGTGTTGGGACACGACACCCGGTTCATGAGCCGCCCCTTTGCCAAACGCGTAGCACGCCGTGTCGCCCAGGCGGGCGTGCAGGTGTATCTGTCAGACTCGTTCGTAGCCACCCCCGCAGTAAGCTGGGGCACCAACGCGTACGGCGCCGATGCCGGCATCGTCATTACAGCCAGCCACAATCCCCCCGAGTACAACGGATTCAAACTTAAAGCCGACTTTGGCGGTCCCGCGCCGCCCGAAATGGTGGCTGATGTCGAGTCGCACCTCACCTCTGTTTCGGTGCCCAACACCCTGCCGGACTTCGACACGCTGGTCGCTAACAAGCGCGTCAAGCTCGTTGATTTGCGCAGCGACTTTATGGATGCGCTCCGCACAGCGCTCGACATCGACGCCATTGCAGGGTCCGATGTACGCATTGGACACGACCCGATGTTCGGCGCCGCCCAAGGACTCGTTACCGGACTCTTAAGCTCCGATCAGGTAGAGACGGTGCGAGATGAGATCAACCCGAGCTTTCAGGGCACGCCGCCCGAACCGATCGCCCGCAACCTGCAGCCGCTTTCCGAACTGGTGCAGGCGCACGACCTGGACGTCGGCATTGCCAACGACGGCGACGGCGACCGCATCGCTATGGTTGACGAGACGGGCACGTACGTAAGCGCGCATCGTCTGCTGGCGCTTCTCGTAAAGTATATGCACGAAGAGCGGGGGCTGAGCGGACCCATTGTGAAGACATTCTCCACCACGCACATGCTCGACAAAATGGCCGAGGCGTACGGTCTGCCGATCGAGACGACCCCCATCGGCTTTAAGTATATCGCCTCCAAGATGGCAGCAGGCAATGTGCTTGTGGGCGGCGAAGAGTCCGGAGGCATCGCCGCACAAGGACACATTCCAGAACGCGACGGGGTGTATATTGGGCTGCTCGTTGTGGAGATGATGGTGAAACGAGGCATGACGCTCTCGGCACTAGTGCAGGAGCTGCTCGATGCGTTTGGCCCGCACTACACATACCGGGACGACCTGCACATCACTGATGCGCAAAAGGCAGATGCCCTTGATCGTCTGGATGCGCACGGTGGACTCGATACCATCAACGGCGCTGCGGTAACCGAACTGCGTACGCTCGACGGCTACAAGCACATCACCAACACCGGCTGGCTGCTGATTCGTCCGTCAGGCACCGAGCCCGTGTTGCGCGTGTATTCCGAGGCCGAATCGCCGGAAGCCGCTAAAGCGCTGGTCAAGGATGCCAGCGAACAACTCGGCTTGGCAGAGGCAGCACATTGATGGGAGGAGCCTGCAACGACCGCTCGGGAATATCTGCTTCGCTTCTGATGCTGGGATATGGAGCAGTGTGATGTCGGTCAAACCTATAGCCGGGGGACCGCTTGCGTCCCCGGCGATCTGTGGCATATCGCTAAACACGTATGACGCTTCAGCGTCCCCAAAACCGGGCCTCCCTCCAACACTAACGGACGAGAAGTCCCTTAAGCCGGCTGCACTGACTTTGAGGCCTGACTACGGGCAGCATTGAGAATCTCCTGTACAATGTCCTGATGATGGTCGGCGTGGATACGAGCAAAGCGGAGCCACTCGGAGGCGCGCAGCGGGCCGAATGCGGGATGCGGCAAGCGGGCTTTCGAATCCGACAGCATGGGCATATCATCAGCCAATGCATTAAGCGCAGCACGACTCGAACGATACGCTTCGCGAAGCGCCTCGCGGGTCACAAAGGCGGG
>CAZZCI010000017.1:9962-18006 GCA_964653015.1 uncultured Rhodothermales bacterium | reverse complement strand
AGTAGGCATTGACATACGATTGCTGCACGCTTATCCGTTACAAAGTGTGAAAGCATCCTTTTGTGGTACGTCGGTGGCATCCGAGCATGCGACAAAAGCCGATTCAACATCGAACACAAACGGATATGCTTCACGCTGCATGCAAGAACCGCAACGACAGTGTGTCGTTTGGGGGACCGGTTGTACACAGCCTTCAATTGTGAACAACCATAAACGCGAGTTGCTGACCGTTCGTTTGTGTTTGCATACGAGCTTCATCAATCCGCGCACTGCTTAGACGCTCAGTGTTGGCTTTTTGCATGTGTCTCACGAGTTTTCTTTCGTATAACGGCGTTTCTTCGTTGAGTATGCACACCGTCCGTTTGGCTCTGTACGCTGCACTCATAGGTAGCTTTGTCTTTCTTTTCGCTGCGTGCGACGACGACCCTTCGGGGCTTGGCGTAGGCGTAGGCCCCGATGACGACCAACTCGAAGGGGGCGAACCGGTGGCACTTGATGTGCTCCCCAGTGCGTTAAGCATCGAGCGTCGTGCACCGCTTACAGGGGGTACTCTGCAAGAAGGCGGGGTAGATCGGTTCTTTGCAGGGCGTGTTAGCGACCCTCTTGTCGGAGACACGCAGGCCGAATCGTTTTTCAACGTACTGCAGCCAGCAAACGTGTCGTCTGCATTCGTCGATGGGCCGATTTCAGAGGTGTCGCTTGTTGTTGAGCCCACTAGTATATACGGCGATACGACTGAAACGCTCACTCTTGCGTTGTACGATGTATCTGAGTCGTGGAGCCCGTTAGAGGCACGCTCCGATACTACGTTTGCTTTTGGCGATTTGGTGACGACCGTGAGCTTCTCACCTACTGACGACGAGGTTGTCATCGAGTTGCCCGAGGACTGGGTGCAGGAAAACGATTCGATACTGCGCGATACGACAGACGCCGGAGACGCGTTTGCTGAGGCCTTTCATGGGTTTCGGCTTGCCCACGAGTCGGGGAACGCCGCTGTAGGATTCGAACGGAGTGCAACTGAATTGCAGGCGCTGGTAGGAGCAGACACCACTCAGTTTATGGGACAAGCGAACTTTACAAACGTCAGCCGAGAAGGCACTCCAGACCTCCCCGACGATCGGGTGCTTGTGCAAGACGGATACGGTGATATTCTGTCCTTCTCGTACGATTTTGACGATACAGATGGGCTGCGTACGTGGCCTGAAGGAGAAGCTGGACTCTTGCGCGAAAGCCCTGTCAACCAGGCAGCCTTTATCGCGCCGCTTGATACAACGATCGTATATGAGAACACGCCAACTAACTTCGTTCGACCGGAGCCTAGCAGTTACTCGCTCCGTGGCGATCTAACCGATGGCGGTGAAGGGGTGCTCAGTAGCAATGTAACCCCTGCTGATGAAGAGGTCCGGTTCAGTGTGCCTGGAGCAGGAGCTGACTTTAGCTTTGCCCAGCTGTTTCAGGAAAGCTTCCAAGGCAACCCGCCGTATCAACAGTTTCTTGTAACCCCCGAAGCGTTTGTTGGAGGAGAAGATGTGACGTTTGACCTGGGGGCAGCGGTGTTTAAAGTGGCGCCTGACGATCTCGATGAGGAGCGTGTGCGAGAAAGTACGCGTACCACGCTTACAGTTACACCGTTTTAGCGCGATCTGCGTGCATACGCTCCCTGTCGAGCTCGTGTCTTAAATTGTGTGCACCCCACCAATCCGTATGATGATGGATGCCAATGGACATAAACCTGCGGCACGATCATTAACTTCGGTTTGCGGGGTAAGATTTTTTACCACTCCTTGTTCGTACTGGTTTTTTGCCTACCCTCACCTTATGACGCATTCTGTTCGAACACTGTTGGTTGGACTGCTTATCGTGTTGGGAGGAGCGCTTCCGGCCTGGGGGCAGTCCTCTGGCGATGGATCTATTTATTCTCGTTTTGGCCTCGGTGAAATTCAGCCGTTTGCTTCGTCGCAAGCTGAAACAATGGGCGGGCCAGGTGTTGCCCTGCGGTCGCTCAATTACACTAACTTCAGCAATCCCGCGCTGTGGAGCGATCAAGTGCTTACACGTGCCTCGTTTGGGGCCCGCTACCGCACACTTGAATCAACAAGCGGCACCGATGAGCCAGATAGTCGCCTCACCGCTGGTACGTTTGAGGGACTTCAATTTAGCTTTCCCCTGCAAGATCAAAAGCTAGGGGTTGCCTTTGGCTTTGCACCCACAACGCGATCTGACTTTCGTGCCCTTAGCAGTGGTTCCTTCGATCCGGGTACAAGTGGGGGCGATCCTATCGATTACAATGTTGAGTTTGAAGGGCGCGGAGGCCTGCAAACAATTACAGGCGGATTCGGCTACCGCATCAATAGTGCTTTGAGTGTAGGGGCGAGCCTCGACTACATTTTTGGAACCATCGAAACGCGCCGCAGCACTACATTTGAAGCCGGCGGACTCGAAGATGCGGTCGTCACGGAAGGAATTCGCCTTACTGCGCTAACGAGCACCTTAGGGGCTCACCTCACGTTTAGCGATGCACTTCGTGACGATGACAACTTCATGATAGGGGCGGCCTTTACGCTCCCTACCGAACTGTCAGGAGAGCAAACACGCACATTGGGCGAAAGCCTCGACCAAGATACCCTCAGCACATCGTCAGAGGGCGCCCTCGACATGCCTTGGACAGCCAAAGTAGGCTTCGCGTACTCCCCAAGTTCTGCGCTAACGCTAACAGCAGACGGCGTGTATGCACCGTGGAGTAGTGCATCAAGTACCATCGGTAGCAGCAGTGGACGCCCATTTCCTGTAGGAGGTACCGATACATTCAACGACCGGGTACGCGTGTCGTCGGGACTGGAGTGGACGCCCGCCGGAGACGACACGATGCGCGGCTATCTGTCTCGTGTCGCTTATCGGCTTGGTGTATCGTATGAGCAGCTTTATGTATCGCCCAACGCCTCTACAACAATCGAAGCGGTGGAGGCTCGAATCGGGATAAGCCTTCCCACTGCCGCTTCTGGCACGCGGATTGATCTATCTGCTAATGTAGGCCAGCAAGGAACGACCAGCCAAGGCTTGGTGCAAGATACCTACTACGGAGTATCAGCCCGTGTAAGCATTGGCGAACGGTGGTTCCAGCAACGCCGCCTCCGTTAACTTGTGGTGCTTCATCAAGGCAAAACACGCGTCATTGGCCGTGTTGCCTGAATAAGATGGCAGCAGGCTGTCGATGTACGACGCTGATCCGTTGCATTGACGAAGTGTACAACAGACCAGGCGGCACATATAGAAAGGAGATAGCTCCTTTGCATACCCTCCTTGACGCCTTCGTACTAAATCCGTAGTGTTTAGCAAAGTGTAACGTCCTGTCCACTAACAACTACACTCCCCGATGTATTCTGCCCCCCACTCTCGGCCCGCCGGCACGTTCGCCACGATCTTGCTTTTGGGAATTGCACTGGTTTTAAGTGCTGCCCTCCCCACTTCGGTGGCTGCCCAAGAAGCAAACGATGAGGATGGCCCCGATGAAAACGAAATTCTGCGCAACTACAGCCTCTACTGGGAGAACTTGCGCAATGAGAACTTTGAAAGTGCGGCTCCACGGCTTCGTTGGATGCTAGAGCATGCTCCTACTGCTCCGCGGGACGATGACCGCAACTATCGCCGTGCCGTTGATTTGTACACCGGCTTAGCGGAAAATGCCGAGGACAACAGTGAGCGCATTGCGTATCTCGACTCGGCTGCGGTCATGCTTGCAACATCTCAGGCTGAACTCGATGAACAAGGGGTCGAGTACGATGAGTATCGCTGGGAGATGCGCAAAGGCCGTTTTCTCGAACAATACGGAAGCGAGCTGGAGTCCATCCCAGAAAATCTTGATAATGCCCCAACGCATTATGAGCGTGCCTTTAACCTAGACCCCGAGCGCATTGATGTGTACTTCGTCAATGTGATCATTGAAGAGTATCTCGATCGGGGCGACCCAGAAGATGCCATCGCGTTCATGGGGCTAGCTGAAGAACTACGCGGAGACGATGCGGAGGTGATGGAAATCGTTGATCGTGAGCGGAGCCGTATCTTCGATCGCAACCCTCGCGCCCTTATGTCGCATTTAGAAGGCGTTGTCGAGGAAAATCCTGAAGATATCGACTCGGTTATCACGCTCTTTGAGCTTTACGTAGATCGCGGGGAGTTTACGAAAGCCAATGAGCTAGCCAATGATCTCATTGAGCGAGATCCGCCTGCAGAGGTCCTGCTTGCCATCGCTGATCTACGTATCGAAGATGGAGACGCCGAAGGAGCTATCGAGATGTTTGATCGAGCCGAGGAGAAAGGGGCGACCTTCAGCGCCTCAGATTACTTCAACATGGGAGAGGCCAAGAAGAGCTTGGGGCAACTGTCGAATGCACGGACATACTACCGTAATGCAATCGACAAAGATGAGTCGTTTGCTGAAGCGTATATCGCAATTGGTGATCTGTACGTAGATGCCGTCTCAGAGTGCTCAGGTGGAGAAATGGGGCGCTCTGATCGTGCGGTCTATTGGGTGGCTGTCGATCAGTTTCAGAAAGCGATAGAAGCAGATGGAGGCTCCAATAGCCGTGCCGAGAGCAGAATCAACACGTATCGTGAGGTCTTTCCGCGTTCAGAAGACATCTTCTACCGTGATGACTGGACGGAAGGAGAGTCGTTTACCGTCGACTCCGGGTGCTACTCGTGGATCAACGAAACCACGATCGTGCGCCGCTAACGATGCTGAAAAACCGCGGCAATCTGCATCACGCAGTCAGAGATCGTACGATGCGGAGGTCACTCCCAACTGACGTAGAAAAGTGATGCTACATCTTAGTAATGCGGGTCGGTGCTTCTTCGTGCCGACCCGCTTGTGTTTTTAGGAACGTGCGCGCAATGCGAAAGCAGTTCATTGCTTCGGGGGAGACGAAGAGCGAATCCGCATCGTAACGGCTGTAGGCTTTCTGACCATGCCTCCAAGCTCATAGCGGGGTTGCGTATTAGGCACGTTTTCGTATCTGTAGCGTGCCACACATCTTGTTATTGCCCATGCTGATGCCGTTCTTATGGGCAGTGATACCCTTATCCGTTCTGTTTTCCTGCAATCTTGTTCGCTTATGTCCACAATCCATCGCATTACGGCTCGTCAGGTTCTCGATAGCCGGGGTAACCCTACCGTCGAAGTAGACGTGACAACTGACTCAGGCATCCGCGGACGTGCTGCCGTGCCCAGTGGAGCCTCTACAGGAGTGCATGAGGCTGTTGAGCTTCGTGATTCCGACACCGATCGGTATATGGGAAAAGGGGTTCAGCAAGCTGTAGCCAATGTCAACGATACCGTAGCCTCCGAATTGCACGGCTTCCCCGTCAGCGATCAACACGGCATCGATGCGGCGTTACTGAACTTGGATGGCACGTCGAACAAGTCCAATCTAGGAGCCAATGCTATCCTGGGCGTATCGTTGGCCGTTGCTAAAGCCGCAGCGCAGCACCACAACTTGCCCTTGTACCGCTACCTTGGTGGAGGACTGGCCCGTCGCATGCCCGTTCCGCTCATGAATATTCTGAACGGCGGCCATCATGCTGACAATAGTGTGGATATGCAGGAGTTTATGGTTGCTCCTGTAGGGGCGAGTAGCTTTTCGGAAGGACTTCGGATGGGCGTTGAGGTCTTTCATACATTGAAGCGCGTGCTCTCTGACAACGGATACAGCACGGCGGTAGGCGATGAAGGCGGTTTTGCGCCCGATCTAAGCTCGAATGAGGAGGCTATTGAACGCGTCATAGAAGCAATTGAAGCCGCTGGCTATAGCGCTGGAACCGACTTGGCTATAGCACTCGATCCTGCGGTTGCCGAAATGTATCAAGATGGCCAGTATGTATTCTGGAAAAGCGATCCTGACAACCCACGTAGTGCCGAAGACATGGTGGCCTACTGGAGTGAGTGGGTAGAGAAGTACCCCATCGTGTCGCTTGAGGATGCAATGGATGAAGACGACTGGGACGGCTGGCAGCAACTGACGAGCGCCATTGGCGATCAGGTGCAGTTGGTCGGTGATGATCTGTTTGTAACGAATACCGAGCGCCTGCAGCGTGGGATAGATGACGAGGCCGCAAACTCCATCTTGATTAAGCCCAATCAGATTGGCACGCTTACGGAAACGGTCGAAGCCATCCAGCTTGCACACGAAAACGGCTTCACGAGCGTAGTCAGCCATCGTTCGGGCGAAACCGAAGACACAACTATTGCAGACCTTGCCGTAGCTTTAGGCACAGGTCAAATAAAGACCGGCTCGGCCAGCCGTAGCGATCGGCTTGCGAAGTATAACCAACTGCTTCGCATCGAAGAAAGCCTGGGCGATGCGGCGGTTTATCCGGGACGAAGTGCCTTTACGCGCGCCTAAAATCCCGATGCGCGTCCATTACGATCCCAGGGATACACAGTCCGGTAACTGCCGGTCGTGTCGTGTGGGCCAAGCCAGTCCCTCCATTTAGAAGGGACTGGCTTGCACGGTCCCACGCCGCATCCATCGCAGGATCTGTGACCTGAACGCCTTCCGTACGCTATGCCCCTTTTGCTGTCGTTACGTGCTGTAAAACGTTGGAGCATTGGGCTTGCCGTGGTATTTGTTGCTGCGTGGCTGATGTTTATTGACAGCCACAGTGTCATGAACCGTATACAGTGGTATCAAGAACACCAGCAGCTCACGGAAGAAAACGAAGCGCTGCAAGTGCGCATCAATGAGCTCGAAGAAGAGTTAAGTGACGACTTATCCGATGAGCTTATCGAACGCATTGCCCGCGAAGAGTATGGTATGCAGCGTCCAGACGAAACGGTGTATCGCGTCGAATAACTCGCTTGAGCTTTCTCTTTTGGCATCCAGTTTCTTGGTATGAGCACCCACGCCCTAGGCATTGATCTTGGCGGTACAAACTTGAAAGTTGCGCTGGTGGAGCGTACAGATGGTATTGTTGAGGCACGTTCGCATCCCACACCCGCACAGAACGGCCCTGAAGCCATACTCGATCAGATGGCGCGTCAGGCATTGGAGTTGATAAAAGATCATGATGTGAAGCCAGTGGGGATAGGGGTAGGCTCGCCCGGAGCCATCAACTGGGCGCGTACAACGGTGCATCATCCACCAAATTTTCCAGGCTGGAAGGTAGTCAACGTGGCCAAGGCCTTGCGAGAACGAACAGGATTGGCCTACGCAATTGTCGAAAACGATGCAAACGTGGCAGGGCTGGGATCCGCTTACTATGGTGCCGGTCGTTCCTACGACTCATTCCTCATGATTACACTTGGCACTGGCGTAGGGGGAGCGATCATCTACCGAAATCAAATTTTTCGCGGTAGCACCGGCGGTGCAGGGGAAATCGGGCACATGACAATCGACTATGAAGGCCCCTTGGCCAACTCGGGCGTGGGTGGAGCCGTAGAGGCATACCTTGGCCAGCAGTTTTTGTCGAGGCATGCACGACAACGGCTACGCCACCACCCCGATAGCCTCGTCCATACCATTACTGACCATGACCTGTCGAACCTTACGCCGCGCACCCTTCATCAAGCCGCTACGCAAGGCGACGAGCCAGCCATAAAAATGCTGGCGTGGGCCGGGCACAAGCTCGGATGTGCATTAGGAGCAGCCGTCAATTTGCTCGACATTCGTACCATTGTAGTGGGTGGAGGTGTGTCGAAAGCCGGGAATTTCCTGTTGGATCCGGCCCGAAAAGCGCTTGAAAACCACGTCGTTCCCAGTTTGCGCGATGGTCTGGTTGTAAAGCAAGAACAATTAGGGAATGAAGCCAGCCTCCTCGGAGCCGCTCGTCTTGCCTTTCGTGCTGCCGAGCAAACCTAACGTCGCCTGCCCGCTGTGTATCGCTTTTGTGTTTGTGTGTAGGGAGCTATGATGTACCGTCCCTGCCTTTTTGTGATCTGCGCTGTGCTGCTCTTGCTCTTGGTAGGGGGAACGCCGTTTTCTGTTGCATCAGGACCGTCCAGTGCGTCCGAACTCATCCGTGTTGATACCACCGAAACCGCCGAAGAACG
>CAZZCI010000017.1:0-9862 GCA_964653015.1 uncultured Rhodothermales bacterium | reverse complement strand
CGTCCAGTGCGTCCGAACTCATCCGTGTTGATACCACCGAAACCGCCGAAGAACGCGCTCCTGAAGCAGATACAACAGAGGCTGAGCAGTCTTCGCAAGAGCCGGTTGATGCCCCCGATATGGTAGGAGCCACACCCGATGCTCCATCTCCATCGGGAGAGGAGGGAGACCTGGATGCGCCTGTTGAATTGACGGCGCGCGATTCGCTCATCCTCTCGTTTCGAGATGACGCTGAAGACACTGGCACGCTGCATGGGGAAGCCCAAGCCGTTTACGAGTCTAACACGCTGCAGGCCCAAACCATCACGTACTTCTTCGGGCGCGATGAGATGCACGCCAGCGGTCCGCCTTCCGATACTGCAGCAAGTCCGCATCCCGTATTTGACCGCGGGGATGGAGATGAGTTTACCGGGGCCGAGCTTGCATTTAATCTGCGCTCACAACGGGGACGCGTCGTGCAGGCGCGCACCAGCGAGGGTGATGGCCTCATCGAAGGAGGCGTCATCAAACGATTTGAGGAAGGCACCTCGTTCATCGCCGATGGCATTTACACCACTGATCGGCGTCCACCCGGCGTCACCCCATCATACTCGCTCCGCTCCACCCAAATGAAAGTGGTTGACGAGCGCTGGGTGTATACCGGACCCATTCAGCTCTATATTTTCAATATCCCTACACCGTTCTGGCTGCCGTTTGGGATGCTTCCCTATACCGAAGAACGCCGTAGCGGTCCGTTACCACCCACCTACGGAGAGGATGATCGTGGTTTCTACCTTCGAGATTTTGGATGGTACTTTGCCATGAATGAGTTCACGGATCTTACCATTGAGGGCGGGGTGTGGTCGGGCGGGAGTTTTGAGATCAACCCGCGGTTTCGGTATAACCGACGGTATCATTACGACGGAGACCTGCGGCTGCGGCTGCTTTTTGAGCGGTTTGGACAGCCCGAAGACCCGGACTTTCGACAGCAGCGCGATGGACGTCTGCAGTGGAGTCATAACCAAGACCTTACGCCAACCTCTTCGCTTCGTGGCAGTGTAGACCTGGCCACCTCATCCGACTTCACGCGTAGCAACACCACCAACTACAACGAGGCGGTGCGTCAAGAGGTGAGTTCCAATCTGCGGTACCGGCAGCAGTGGCCCGGTAGTGGACGCAACCTCACTGTTAATGCAAGCCAGCGGCAGCAGCTTGAATCGGGGGATGTGCGGATCACTCTGCCGGACATCAGCTTTCGGCAGCGTAACTTCAAGCCGTTTGAGCGCGATCGCGTAGGAACCGATGAAGCCTGGTACGAGCGCATCACCACCAGCTATCGAGGTTCGCTTAGCAATTCGTTTGTGTACAACCCTACCGAGGAAACCGATATTGAGTGGTATGAGGCCATGTTTTCGCCAAGTGCGTATCGCGAAGGCCACAGAGACGAGAACCGCACTGATCCATTTGATATCGAGGCCAGTCACAGCATTCCGGTGAACGCTTCCTTTCGCATCAATGAATACAACCTGAGCATCACCCCTCGTTTTGATTACAGCTCCGATTGGGTCATTCGCACACAGCGCAAGCAGTTGGTTGTTGATTCGTTAGAAACCGATGAGGATGACCTGGAAGCTGGCGTTGGCACCCCCGTAGAAACCCGAGTTGATACACGCAGCGAGGCAGGTTTTGCAGCGCGGCACGACTTCTCTACCGGCGTGAGCTTAAGCACCGAATTTTTCGGGCTCTTTCAAGGACAAATCGGCCCCTTTCGTGGGTTGCGTCATCGGGTACAGCCGTCTATCTCGTACAGCTACCAGCCCGATTTTAACGACCCGCGCTGGGGACGTACACGCACCTACATTTCGGATCTGGACGGCACCGAGCAGCGCTATGATATCTTTACAGGACGGGATGTGCAAGGCAGTGTCGAGCAGCAAAGTCTAAGCTTCAGCGTGAACAATCAGTTTGAAACGAAGCGTGTGCGCGTCGACTCGACCGGAGCCACCGAAGAAAACACGATACAGCTTTTGCGACTGAATGCATCTTCGTCCTACAATATAGCGGCCGACTCGCTGAAGCTGAGCGACATCAACATGAATGCGCGTACTACGGTGAGCGACTTCCGGATCAATCTACGCACTACGTTTTCCCCCTATCAATTTGTTCGTATTGAGGATAATGGTACCGAGCGCTTTGAGCTTGTAGATCGATACATGGTCAGCAGCAATCCGCTTACTCCTGTGCGGCTTACCAACTTTCGCGCCTCGTTGAGTGGCGACTTTAGTATGGGGCGAGGTGGTCAAGGACCGCCCCGAAGAGGGATGCAGGGCCGCCAGACAGGACAACGGTCGCAGCCCGGGTCAACACGAGGAGCTCCAGGGGATGAAGCGAGTGGCTCCATTCCGTGGTCGCTCGACTGGGACTTCTCGTATCGGTATCGTCGCCAGTTTGTGGAGTCTACCCAGCGTGCAGAAGTGAATGGTAACTTTACGGTAGGGCTCACCCCGAAGTGGAGCGTGAGTGGGCGTACAGGATACGATATTGTTGAGCGAGAAATAGCCTCCACGCAGCTCTCTGTGTATCGCGATCTGGGCGCATGGGAGATGTCATTC
The DNA here is from genome assembly GCA_964653015.1 of uncultured Rhodothermales bacterium. Lineage (GTDB taxonomy): Bacteria > Bacteroidota > Rhodothermia > Rhodothermales > Salinibacteraceae > Longimonas. Next base: position 7,271 of record CAZZCI010000017.1, on the reverse strand, counting down.
TCTTGGGCCCCGTTTGGGCAGTTTCAGTCCTACAGCTTCAGCCTCAACGTCAAGTCGGGACAACTTCGAAACCTTCTGCGTCTTGATGTGCCCCGTGATGAAAGTCAAGGACGACTTGGAGGCGCCGGGAGCCTCCTCGATGGCGGACGTGGCGGCTCGCGCGGTGGGGCTCCGTTTTAGAACTTGTTTGGGCTTTGGTTTGACAGCGAAAGCGAGTGCGGTAGATCAGGTCGTGTCTATGCGCCGGATGATCTGATTGAAAAGTGCAGGCGACAGGCGCTTCAGATACACCGCATATGTTTCAAGTCCACCAATATACACTTCATCGCGTTCATCCTCGATTGCCTGAATGATGGCATCGGCACATTGATCGGGGGTAATGCCATTGCGAATAGAGGCTGACTCGCGACCGTATGGAGAGCCATCAGCGGTCAGTGCATTGCGCGACACGTTGGTGCGTACGTACCCCGGGCAAACAAGTGTGACGCGCAGACCTTGGTCATGCACTTCAGCACGGAGTCCATCGAAATAGCCATGCAGTGCGTGTTTTGAGGCCGAATAGGCGGTGCGCCCTGGCGTGCTGAATTTGCCCACCACACTACTTACCACACCGATGTGGCCATGCCCTTGCTCAATAAACTGAGGAAGAAGAGCCTGGGTGAGGGTCACGGCACCAAAGAAGTTAACCTCCATAATGCGTCGAACTACGGAGAGGTTGGTGTTCACCGCCCGAGCCCGTTGGCTGATTCCCCCGTTATGAATGAGCACCTCCACCGTATCACAGGTGCTTAGAACGGTTTCGGTGGCGTCATGCAGCGAATCGGGATCGCTAAGGTCAAGGGGCACCACGTGGTGACGATCGGGTGCTGTGCAGCGTTTACGCACGGCGTGGAGCGCATCGGTACGACGGGCCGACAGTATGAGTTCAGCGCCACGGGCGCTCCACGCGTAGGCTAGCGCTTCACCAATACCAGACGAGGCGCCTGTGATCCAGACGGTTTGCATTGTTAAGGCGGAGGAATTGTCCATCATAGAATCAGCGGGAAGGGGCGGTGTCATTAAACTGCAGTATACATCATACGAAAACCACATGGAGGATGCGAACAAGCCATGTAGATAGAGGGTTGCAATTTATGGAATAAAATCACTGTATGTCGCGACTGATGCTGCGCAATGCAGTGTCGACTGTGCACTCATCAACACCAACACCGATATGCCACAAGGAACTGTCAAATGGTTTAGTGCCGAGAAAGGGTTTGGCTTTATTGCCCCACACGATGGCACGAAGGACGTATTCGTCCATGCGTCGAACATAAGAGATGTAGAGGTCAACGGTCCGCTTCAGGACGATGACGAGGTTGAGTTTGATACGGAGCAAACTCCGAAAGGCCTCAACGCGCTGAACGTGGAACGCGTCTAATGCGCTCGGTTGGCCCGTGGTACGCGTACTGCGATGCCGTGTAACAATACGCTCGGCTTCCTTTGAGGAGGTCGAGCGTTTTTTATGTGTTATGGTCTCCAAAGAGTAGGTCAGAGTTGGTTCGCAGGCAATTGCCATCGAAACTCTAACTGCGACGAAGATGAAGCAGGACGAACAGAAAGACGTAGACTGGTGGTGTCTAACAAGTCCCCATGCTCGGTGTTACGTAGGAAGTATGCACGATTAGTGCGGTAGTATACCCCTGGATCGCCGCTGGCATGCGTATACGATTCTGTGGTGCTCGTTGTAACGCGATGGGCACGATAGGTCCGCCCATAGGCATCACGCAATTCAATACGAGCCCCCGGTCCGGAAAAGTTTGCGCGCCGCATGGCATCAGAGGCTTGTCGCGTAATGAACGTGTGGATGTCGATGCGTACAAGCTCGTCGTACTGTGCCAGGTGCCGTTCGGTGATGTCAGTAGCTGTGTCTTCGGAAAGGTCTCCAACGCCAATTTCGTGCTCCAGCTCGGCATAAGCAAGATCACGGTTCCAGAGCGTGGCGAACGTAATATGACGTTGTCCTTCGTAAATGCGTGTGTCTGAACTGCGTCGCATCTGGGCAGATGCCTCTACGATGAGTGCTGTATATGACGGACGTTCATCGCTGGCGTACCGTGCACTGTCGGGGTGAGACACGTTTCGCTCAGTGGGAAGCGAAAGGTTCGTAAACGTTGACGCAGAGGGTAAGCCTGCTCGGTCGGAACTCAGGCTAGCACATCCTGCCAATAATCCAATGACCAGGAGTAGAAGACATGCATGTCTATAACGCTTGAGCACCAGAGAGCAATAAGAAGAAAAGACGGTAGCCATGAAACGTGTTAGCTGAGGAGATAGACAAAAACCTGATGGACCTGTTTTGTGATATGAGTGTGAACCTGATCCGTTCAGAATCGTTAAGCAGGGTCCAGAGCAGGTCTCACATATCCTCTTTGTACATCGTTGCGATATTTCGCTTAGCGTCAGGTAGGGTTTTCCGCTATGATTACCGCCATGACTATCATGAAGTGGGCACGTTGGTTTACCTTAGTCATTCTGGTAGCGTTTACTGTTGGCTGGGGGCTTTCTGCAGTTGCAGTGAGTGCGCAAGCAACGGATACTGAACCTGAGGAGGCCTATACAAAACCAAGTGTGAGCGATTTACAATCGGCACTGCAGACAACGATTGATGAGAGTGCAGAACCCGACTGGAAGAAGGCTGTCCAGTATTACACCGCGCTTATCGAGCGCGTTGGCACATCTGTTTCCGACAAGGAGCACAAAATCCTGGCTCGGCATGTGGCACAGCTTCGCTTGGTCCTTCCAGATGAGGTGCGCCATGAACTGGCATGGGATACAGCGGCAGATGAGTTGGCTAAGTGGTCGTTTCCCAGTGAAGAAGTGGGGGCAGAACTAACGAAATGGCTCCGCAGTCAAGACCCGTTGCCCAGTACAGGAGAAAATGAGCGTGTGCAAGAGCATGTGCGCCGCATAGCTGTTGCAGAAGAGCACTACGGCCACGAACGTCGTCCAACCGGACTTGATGACCGCGGCGAAACGTATGTGCGGTTTGGAACTCCAGCCCGCTCAACAGAGATCGACTACACGGACTATACGTTCCAGAGCGAGGTTTTTCGTTTTGGGATTTTTGTTGGCCCAAACGACTTTCCAGACCACGAAATTTGGTTTTATGACCACATTGACCGAAATGCATATTACATTTTCGTAGAGCGCGGTCCGTATTATCGGGAGGGTACGACTCGGGATCTGCTTCCGCAGCGCTTACGCAGCGGATTCCAAGGCGATCGCGGGGCCAATCATGCGTACAGTGCGATGTACGCTATGCAGCACATCTACCGGCAGTTGGCGTCTGAGCATAGCAATTTTGGGGCACGTTACAGCAGTATCGCCAACTACACCGACCTCCAAGAAAGCTTTGCCATGATGGAAGACATGGGGCAGACGTTTTCAGGAAACCGGACAGAGCAAGAAGTCGGCGATGGATTTGGGCAAAGTCGCCGTGTCTACGAAGATCCAGCAGGCGGAGTGGAATCGCCGGTGTCAATGGTGCGCCAGGTCCTGCAGACTAGCCGAATTAAGGATCAGCAAGCGCAACGACAGCGCGAGCAGTCTGTCCCTGCGTCTCACTCTGAAGTGTTAGACCATGTAGGTGACTTGGATGTTAACCACCGTACGGTTCGTTTCTTGGGCGAGGATGGAAGTACGCGTACCGAGGTGTACTGGGAAATGCCGAACGAACAACTTGCCCTCACCGAAGGACAGTCTGAAGCCATTGCGGCGTTGGAGGGGCGGTTCGAAGGCTTCCTGGTTCGTGCCTCAGCTATGCAACGCAATCAAGCATATGAGAACGAAGTGCATACCGTGAATCATCATCCGGTTGCAGAAATCACAGGAGGACAGTATGCAGCAACCGAGCATACATTGGACGTGGAGGGCAGCACGACGTTGTATCATATTGGACTACAGTGGGATCAATTTTTGTTTAGTGAGACCGAGGGACTCGGGCCTATCGCTCGCATCGGTACGGCTCGCGTTGATTCAGTACGAACCCTTGATCCAGAGAGGCTTGAAATGAGCGATTTAAAACCCCTCCAGTACGCGTCAGGACAAACGGAATGGATGGGGGAGCATCAGACACCAATGCTCAAGGATACGCTTTCGCCTGATCAGCCGCTCGCGTTATACTTTGAGGTTTACAACTTGCTTTTCAATGAAGACGACCGCACCGCGTATGCTATTGAATACGAAGTGCAAACTACCGAGCCTCGTGGTGGAATTGCGGGGTGGATCCGGAGTGCTCGTGTGCAGCAAACTGCCACCGAAACGATCTACGAAAGCGCAAATCGGCAGACCGAAGAGTATATGCTCATCGACCTAGAGGAAATTGCGCCCGACCGCCCTTCCGAAGTCGATATCATTGTGCGTGTTACGGATCAAACCAGTGGCAATCAGGTCGAGCGTACGCTGTCCTTTACTCTTAACCCGCTGTCCTAAACACGCATCTCCTTTTCTTCTCGACGATTGTCTCGTGTAGTGCGCTGTGACAGGTCAATGGTTGGGTTGCGCCTGTTTGGGAAACGACCGAGAAAAGCCGCCCCTTGTCATTGCGAGCGCAGCGACGCAATCTCATGCTATCAGGCCAGATGCAGCTGCCCAAGCAACGGCATGAGGTCGCAACTCAGGAGTACTCGTTTGCTCCCGCTCACACTGTCCCGCCGGTCGCACGCTTCCTCCTCGCGATAACAATGTTGGACTACCATACCTTTCAGGTGTGACACAAGCAGTAGCGTCTATTTTTCAGGTCCTCATGTAACATTATAGTTGCCCTACACGTGCGTAAGCGTGGCAGTTTTATATTCGTGACCTCGCGGGCTCGCTCTAGAAATCAAGCAGATGGCTACACTGGTTGTTGATGGCGTACACAAGTCGTATGGATCCACCAAAGCGGTGCATGACGTGTCGTTTACGGCCAGACCCGGGCGCATTCTGGGCGTGCTAGGACCAAACGGTGCCGGAAAAACGACGACGATCCGGATGATCACTAACATCACGATTCCCGATCGCGGCGCGGTACGGTATAAGGATCAGGTGGTTGGAGCGTGGAGCCAACGTCAAATGGGATATCTACCCGAAGAGCGTGGTCTCTATAAAGAACTGCGCGTTGAAGAGCAGTTGGTGTATTTGGGCCAACTCAAAGGGCTTGCCGAGGAGGAGGCGCGAACACGGGCTCAACACTGGCTCAATCGCTTCGAGGCACAGGACTGGGGCGAGAAAAAAGTCGATGAGCTGTCCAAAGGAATGCAGCAAAAGGTGCAATTCATTGCCACACTGCTCCATGATCCCTCACTGCTCATTTTTGATGAACCATTTAGCGGACTCGATCCGATCAACTCGGAGCTGTTGCGGGATATCATTTTGGAACTGCGCCGCGACGATCGTACAATTCTCTTCGCGTCTCACCGGATGGAGCAAGTAGAGCAGCTTTGTGACGATATTTGTTTGATGGCGAACGGGCAGGTCGCTCTTAGCGGCAATTTGCGCGAGGTGAAATCGAAGTTCGGACGCAATACCGTGATCGTTGGGTTTGACGGGCCCGATACGTTTATTGACCAACTCAGTGCCGAGAGAGCGGTGCGTGTGCTCACGCGCAGTGCGCACCGCGCTGAACTTCGCCTCCTCGATGGTACACCCGCCCGTCGTGTGCTCGATACTGCGCTCAATACGGTAGATGAGCTGCATCACTTCGAGCGTGTAGAGCCGCCGCTCAGCGAGATTTTTGTCGATGTGGTTGGCAACGCTCAGGAACGCTCTGCCATCGCGTAGCTCCCCTTGTCGCTTCCCGTTCCCCTTTACGATTTATACAGGTTTATGCAGCCCCCGATTTGGATCATCTTCAAGAGCGAGTTCTGGCGTCGCGTGCGGTCTAAAGCCTTTATCTTGGCTACGCTCTTGGCCCCTATTGGTATGATTGCATTGTTCGCATTGCCGGTGTTGGTCACCAGCTACGCGATCGACAGTGGGGAAGATGCCCCCATCGCTGTAGTTGATGAAAGCGAGCGCCTATTGCCTCGCCTTACGGAACAGACGGATGAGCGGTTTACTTTCGTGCGAGCCGAAGCAGAGCCCGAGGCGCTGGCCGACTCAGTTCGTAACGGCGTGTATAGTGGGTACTTGATGCTTCCTCCAGAGCTGCTTGATGGCGAAGGCCGGGCGGCATTCTACCGTAGCGAGGGCGGCGGAGTGACCACGCGCACGCAAATCCAGATGCTGGTGCAACGAGCCGTAGAAACAGAGCGGCTGGCCGCCGAAGACATGTCCGAGTCGATCGAAGCCATCTTGGCGCAGTCGACCTCAGTAGACATTCGGCGCATCACTGAAGTGGGCGAAGAGGCCGATCAAACGTTCATGTATTCGGCCATCGGATACATCTTAGCCTTCGTCATCTATTTTGCTGTCTTTATCTACGGACAGTACGTCATGCAAGGCGTGATCGAAGAAAAGAGCTCACGCGTTGTCGAAATTGTGGTGTCGTCTGTTCAGCCCTTTCAGTTACTCATGGGCAAGGTGCTGGGCATTGGGGCAATGGGACTCGTGCAAATGATCACATGGGGCGTGCTCGTTGCGGGCGGACTCATGGCGGCAGGCCCCATCTTAATGCTGTTCTTGGATCCGGCGGCTTACGACCTTACGCCCGATGCTTCACAAGAAGCCGTGCTCGATGCGGCAGGCATTGCTGTACCCTCGCTTCCGTTCTCGCTGTTTGTATGGACGATTCTATTTTTTGTAGGGGGGTATCTGCTGTACGCAGGACTTTTTGCAGCTGTAGGGGCTGCTGTAGAGCGTGTTCAAGATGCACAGAGCCTGATGTATCCGGTGTTCATTCCCCTCTTGTTACCGCTGCTCTTCCTGGGCGTCGTCATCGAAGATCCAAACGGCACACTTTCAACCGTACTGTCGTTTATCCCACTCTTCGCGCCCATCCTGATGGTGCTGCGTTCGGCACTTACCGACGTAGCCATGTGGGAACTTATGACATCGTGGAGCCTCGTGGCGCTCTCTTTTGTGGCTACCATCTGGTTAGCAGCGCGCATCTATCGAGTGGGTATCTTTATGTACGGTAAGCCACCTAGCCTACGCGAACTGATGCGGTGGGCGCGGTATCGTCCCTAGCAGACTTCTATTGTATTCTTCTATTGGTATTAGGGAAAATGCAACGTCTGCAGCAGTTGCGGGTGTTATCAAGTCCTCTGTTGTCCGTCCTGCCTAGTAGAATGCCCATGTTCATGTCGATG
>CAZZCI010000016.1:0-18406 GCA_964653015.1 uncultured Rhodothermales bacterium | reverse complement strand
TGACTGAAATTGTGTTGCCCAACGACACCAATGGCTTGGGCAATATGATGGGCGGACGTTTGCTTCACCTGATGGATAAATGTGCAGCGATTTCTGCACAACGCCATGCCCGCCGTGTGTGCGTTACGGCTTCTGTGGATAACGTGGAGTTTCAGCGTCCCATTCGGGAGGGCAATGTCGTGGTTGTTGAGAGTCAGGTGAACCGCGCATTTCGCACATCCATGGAGGTCGAACTGAACGTGTGGGTCGAAAACCCGCGCGATGGTACGCGCCGCAAGTGCAACCGTGCGTTCTACACATTCGTTGCACTAAGCGAAGATGGGCATCCCATTAAGGTGCCACAAGTGGTGCCCGAAACAGCGGAGCAGAAAGAGCGCTTCAAAGCCGCGGGAAAGCGCCGCGATGTGCGTTTGGTGCTGGCCGGGCGGCTCTCGCTCGACGAAGCCAATCACCTGCAAGCCGACATGGTAGAGGCCGTCCGTGCCGCCCAGAATGATGAGTAGGTACTCGCTATGCGTTCTTTTTTCTCATGCTTGGTGGTCGTTGGGTTGCTGATAGGCGGACTGCTTGACGCGGCGCCCGCAGAAGCGCAGCGCGACACCGGATCCTTCGGGGTTGGAGGACAAGTCGGTCAGCCAGGTGGGTTTACTGCCAAAGTGTATAGTGCGCGTCCGTGGGCCGGCGTTTTGAGCGTAGGCACCAACTTTCGCGATCAAACGGTTTTGCACGGCCATGTGCTGCAAGAACACCCGCTTCCCGAGTCGCCGCTCTGGGTGTTTGCGGGGCCAAGCGCGTTTCTGGGATTGCGGAGCCTTGATACCCGCTCGCGTGTGGTTACCGGTGCTGGAGCCCGCGTCGGTCTCAACTTCTACCGCAATCGGTTTGAGGTGTATCTGCACGCCAGCCCCCGTTTTGAGGTGCTGCCCGAAGTTGGATTGCAGTTGGGCACGAGCGCCGGACTCCGGTACTATTTCAAACTGTAATACATGAACAAGCAGCTCTGCTTTGCATCTCCACAGTGCTGTAGCTTATCATGCGCTTAGAAGGGAGATCCTTTCGGTGCATCGACCAAAAACCAGGCAAAATGTTGTTTAACCGTGTTCTTATTACTGGGGCCAACGGACTGCTTGGCCAAGCGCTTACGCGGCGGCTAAGTCAGATGCCTGAATACGATGTGCTTGCCACCGCACGCGACGATACCCCCCGATTCGACATTGGCTCGTGCGGATATGCCCCTCTCGATATTACCAATACCGAGGCAGTGGAGACGCTATGCGAGGACTTCACGCCGAACGTGGTGGTGAACTGTGCAGCGATGACGGATGTGGATGGCTGTGCCGACGCCAAAGATGCCTGTTGGACTGTCAATGCCGATGCCGTTGAGCATCTGGCCCACACCTGCCGTCGGCATGGCGCCCGGCTGGTGCACGTATCTACCGATTTTGTGTTCGACGGAAAAGACGGCCCGTACACCGAAGACGCCCGGCCCAATCCGGTGAACTACTACGGACGCTCTAAGCTGGCTGCTGAAAATGCCGTACGTGCTGCCGGGTTAACTAAGTGGGCGATTGTACGCACCGTGTTGGTCTATGGCACCGCCGCCGGATCCACACGCAGCACAATTGTATCGTGGCTGATTGACCAGCTAGCGGCCGAGGAACCCGTCCATATCGTCACCGATCAATGGCGCACGCCCACCTACGTGCACGATCTGGCCCAAGGCATTGAGCGACTCATTCACTTCGAAAAGACCGGCCTCTACCACATCTCTGGACGCGAATTACTCTCGGTCTACGACCTAGCCACCACCGTGGCAGACGTGCTTGGCTTCGATGCCCATCTGATCCATCCCGTTACCAGCGACTACTTTGAGCGTGCTGTACCGCGCCCACCGCGCACGGGGTTTATCATTCTGAAAGCCGAAACCGAACTGGATTACCAGCCAACGCCGCTTACCGAGGGCATCCAGGCCGTTGGCGCCGAACTTGGCTTGCATACGTAACAGGGTATGTATACACTGCCCCGTTTGCCGTGAATCTATCAGCCCGGGTTAACGGTGTAAGAGATTCCCCTTTTCGTCTGTCGTTTATGCTTGCCCCCTTCCCCATGGCTTCTTGGATACCATCCGATCCGTCCCACTTGCCCAGCCCCTTGCGCGACGCACTTGAAGAGGATGCCAGTCTTGCATCCCTTTTGATTGCCGTGCGCAGGCACTTGCACATGAATCCAGAAGTGGGCATGCAAGAGCATGCAACGCATCGGTTTATCCAGAAAACACTTGCAGCGTACGGGCTTCATGTACGTGGACCTATTGCGGGTACCGGACTCTTTGTAGACATTGGGCCGAAGGATCCAACCCAGCCGATGGTGGCGTACCGGGCCGACATCGACGCGCTGCCTACGCAGGATCAGAAAACCGTGCCGTATCGCTCGCAACGTCAGGGCGTAGCGCACCTGTGCGGGCATGATGCTCATACAGCGATGGGGATTGGCGTGGCGCTTCTCTTGCAACGCCAAGCCGATGAACTCCCCGGACGCGTGCGGGTGTTTTTTCAGCCCAACGAGGAAGGACTGCCTAGCGGCTCCCCACTCATGATTGAGGGGGGCGTGCTCGATGGGGTGGATGCGGTTTATGCTGTGCACGTTGACCCGCACCTTGCGGTAGGCAAGTACGGCCTCATCGCAGGTCCGGCCACGGCCTCTTCCGATCGATTTGACGTGCATGTGGTGCAAGACGGAAGTGGCCACTCCGCACGCCCCCAAGAAGGGGTGGACACGGTCTGGATTGCCAATCAGCTCATGCAGGCCTACTACCAGCTCACGGGGCGCATCACCGATGCACGCAACCCGGCGGTGCTAACGATCTGCCGTCTGGCTGGAAGCGAAGCCCACAACGTGATTCCCGAACGTGCCTCGTTTGGAGGAACGCTACGCACCACGCAGCCCGATGATCGAGCCACCATCCGTTCGTACATGGAACGCCTGGCCGATCGCTGGGCCGAGCAATCGGGCACGGCCATCGAGCTTGATTTCGAAGATGGGGCACCGCCTGTCATGAACGATTCGAGGCTCATAGAGCACGCCGCCGACACGATCAGCGATACTTTTGGGCCACAGGCTGTGCACCGGATCGCACGAAATAGTATGGGAGGCGAGGACTTTGCGCATTATCTGAAGCATGTACCCGGTGCCTTTCTTCGAGTAGGTACCGCCTCTGGCCCCAAGACGAAGTATCCGTTGCATCACCAGTGCTTTGATATTGACGAGGCCGCCCTGCAGCCTACATCCCGGCTCATGACGGAAATGCTAACGCGTCATTTAGACCGCAACCTCTCAAAAGATCGCACCCCAACGCCAGCGCCCCAGGCCCGCGCGGCACAATAAGGATAGTGCTGTGTCACAGGTCAATATTCGAGTTGCAACACCCCCGTTTTGATGTTGTCATCTTGAGCGGAGTGGCTCCGCCGAAGAGACGGGGCAACGCACTCTTGAGAGGCCGCATATCCCCACACAAGCCCCCGACTTCAGCGTCGACGCCCGACAAAACGTATTCATACACTTGCATCTTTGGGGGATGAGATATACACTTAATCATGAGAAAACCATGAACCTTGTGTATAACTCATTTCTGTTATGCGTCTACTATCGTATCTGGGCGCGGCAGCATTGGGGAGGGGGATGTGGGTGGCGATCTTGCTTTTGGGAGCCGGATCGGCTGCACATGCCACACCGCCCGATGTGGTGATCAACGAGATCATGTATGCGCCGCAACCCCATCAAAACGAATACATTGAGCTCTACAACCGCTCCGACGATCCAGTGGATGTGAGCACGCTCGAATATGCCAACGGTCATCGTGAGTTCGTACCGATAGCTGACGAGACACACTGGCTCGATCCGGGCGACTTTCTGGTGATTGTGCGAGCGCCCGACCTGTTCGAAGAACGCTTCCCCGATGTACCATATCTGGATCCGGGCGGGTTTCGGGCGCTACGTAATGGAGGCGATGAAGTCATCATCCGTCATGCCACGGGCATCGTAGACGAGGTGGAGTACGTGCCCGCATGGGGCGGCACCAGCGATGTCTCCCTTGAACGCATCGACCCGTACGCCCCAAGTCAGGCTGCCTTCAACTGGGCCTCTTCAGAAGCTCCGACAGGGGGCAGTCCGGGACAACCCAACAGCGTATTCGCGCCCAACATCGATCCGCCCGTGCCCACGTTTGCCGAAGTCAATGCCGAACGCACTGGCGTTGCGCTGACCTTCAACGAGGCCATCGATCCGGCGTCGCTTTCGGAAGCCCTATTTCTTGCAGGAAACGAGGAAGGCAGCATTCACGAACTCCCCGACGCGCAAACGCTACGGCTTGAGTTTGACGCAGCGATTAGCACCTCCGACCTAATTGTTGACGGCGTACGCGACTTCAGCGGCAACCAAACGGAGCAGGCGGTGGTGCCACTCGCGTATGTGCCCGATGAAGGCGCACTTGCTATCAACGAGATCATGTACCGACCGATGCAAGACGACTTCGACGGTCAACCCAACCAGCCTGAGTACGTGGAACTGCTGAATGTGACTGATCGGCATGTTTCGTTGCAAGGCCTGTTCACCACCAACCGTCCGCGTCAACAAGGGGGAGCGGATACGTTGGATCTGGGCATTGGCCGCACCGCGCTGCCCCCCGACGCCTATGCTGTTGTCTATGCCGAGCCGCACGATGTAGAAGATGGTGCGCTGAACACGCTCGAACGGGCGTTTCCTACCCAGCACAACCAGATCGATGCGGCAACGGTGATCGCGGTGCCTCGCAGCCGATTGGGATTGCGCGTGCAAGAAGATCGTGTACGCGTGCACCGCGCCGACGGACAATCCGTGGCTACCGTCTCGTATTCGCCCGACTGGCATGCGCCCGGTTTGAGTGATGATCGCGGCGTGGCGCTGGAACGCATCAGTCGCACCGCCCCCGGACAACAAGCAACCAACTGGACCAGCAGCACGCATCCAGAGGGCGGCACCCCGGGCGGGCCGAATTCGGTGGGACCGCCTCCCGCTACCGCATCAGAGAACCCACTGCAGATCAGCCCATCTTCGTTTGATCCCGATCAAGACCAGGCTGCCCGAATCCAGTATGCGCTGTCTTTCGATCCGGATTGGGTGCAGCTTCGGATTTTCGACGCTCACGGTCGTCAGGTCCGCAAGGTTGAAGAAACGGTCCTCACAGGTCCAACAGGCGAAGTGTTGTGGGATGGGCGCAGCGACGGGGGGACGGCGGTGCGCATTGGAATGTACATTGTGTTATTTGAGGCGCAGCAGTGGAGCACAGGCGAAACAGCACATCATCGTGCTACACTGGTGGTTGGGCGGCCCATGTAACCGGAGTCATGTAACAGAGGCCATCCATGTCGTAACGTACTATACACAACCGAGCACCGAACGCACGGTACGAGCGAATGCGTAAAACGTGTTGGAACTGCTGTTTTTCGCGTTCCGTTTGACAGAGTGAATCAAAGCAACGAAAGACGCATCACTGCTCACCAACACACCGCTGTACTATGGCGACTACAACCAAAAAACGTGCGCCGATTTCCATGAGCGATACGGCAGCTTCGGAGATCCGCAAAATTATGCGTACCAAGAAAATTCCTGATGGGTATGGGTTGCGGGTCGGCGTGAAAGGAGGGGGCTGCTCGGGCATGAGTTATGTGCTTGGCTTTGACAAAAAGCGAGACAAAGATCAGGCGTTCGACCTTGACGGAATCCCGGTGTTTATGGACAAGCGCCACGGTCTCTATCTGATGGGCACCACCATTGACTATCACGATGGGCTAGACGCCCGCGGGTTTACGTTTGAAAATCCAAACGCGACCGAGACGTGTGGGTGCGGCTCTAGTTTTGCATCGTAGCAACGCGCTCAGGCCTCCGTCTTCGTATGGTACGCTTGACAATTATCAGCAACCTCTCGTTCTGTAGAGGAACAGTGCAATGGAGGGCTGGTATCGCATTCCCGTAACTTCGCATCGGCCCTGTGGCCCCTCTCGCTTTGTATATCTCTTTTTGAGACACAAGCAAAGCGGCCTTGGCCCACCTCCTGTGCATGCCCACTTCCACAGCTGGGCACGGGTGCCAAGGAGCATCGCTTCATTCGCTATCAGTGTCTGCGCAGGACACATCCTCACGGTTTCCTATGATTTCGTATGGAAGGCAATTTCTCGAACCGAGTCCGCGACGTAATTTCCTACAGCCGCGAGGAAGCCATCCGCCTGGGCCATGACTATATCGGTACCGAGCATTTGCTGCTCGGGATTATTCGAGAGGGCGAAGGAATCGCGATCAAAATCCTACGCAATCTCGGATGTGATCTGCTCAAACTGAAAAAGTCGGTGGAAGAGACCGTTCGAAGTCAGGGGAGCGCGCTCTCGGTAGGCAACATTCCGCTTACCAAGCAAGCGGAGAAAGTGCTTAAGATCACGTACCTGGAAGCGAAGCTTTACAAGAGCGATGTGATTGGCACCGAACATTTGCTGCTTAGCTTGCTTCGTGACAATGAAAACATCGCCGCTCAGATTCTTCAACAAGGGTTTTCTGTGACCTACGACGCCGTGCGAAACGAACTAGACTCCATCATTAGTGGTAAAGCCTCTTCATCTACCACCGGAAGTGGTGGGGGTGGATCAGGAGGTGGACTATCTTCGGGATATGGAAAAGAAGGAAGTAAAATGGAAAAGAGCAAAACGCCGGTTTTAGACAACTTCGGTCGCGACCTCACGGAAATGGCTGAGGAAGGGGCGCTCGACCCTATCATTGGGCGCGAGAAAGAGATCGAGCGTGTGGCTCAGGTCTTGAGTCGCCGCAAAAAGAATAATCCGGTGCTCATTGGTGAGCCTGGAGTGGGAAAGACAGCCATTGCCGAGGGGTTAGCCATGCGCATTGTAGAGCGCAAGGTGAGCCGTGTGCTCTATGATAAGCGCATCGTAACGCTTGATTTGGCTTCGCTGGTAGCGGGTACAAAATACCGCGGCCAGTTTGAGGAGCGCATGAAGGCCGTCATGAAGGAGCTGGAGAAAAACCCCGAGGTCGTGCTCTTCATCGACGAGATCCACACGATTGTTGGGGCTGGAGGTGCGTCGGGAAGCCTCGACGCGTCGAACATGATCAAGCCGGCACTGGCCCGGGGCGACCTGCAGTGCATTGGCGCCACCACGCTTGATGAGTACCGCCAGAACATCGAGAAAGACGGCGCGCTCGACCGTCGCTTCCAGAAAATCATTGTCGATCCCTCCACCCCCGAGGAAACGATCGACATTCTGCGTAACATCAAAAAGTACTACGAAGAGCACCACAACGTCCGCTACTCCGAGGAAGCTGTTAAGCTGGCCGTGCAGCTAAGCGATCGGTACATCACCGAGCGCTTCCTGCCCGATAAAGCCATCGACGTGGTGGATGAAGCGGGTGCCCGCGTGCACCTGTCCAATATCGAGGTGCCGCAAGAGATTCTGGATCTCGAAGAAGAGATTGAGTCGGTCCGCGAAGAGAAGAACCAAGTTGTTAAGAGCCAGCGCTTTGAAGAGGCCGCTCGCCTCCGCGACAGCGAGAAGAAGCTGCAAGAGAAGCTCGAAGAGGCCAAGCGCGCCTGGCAAGAAGATTCCGAGACACAGATCCACGACGTAACGACGCAAAACATTGCTGAAGTCGTGGCAATGATGACCGGCATCCCCGTTGACAAGATTTCGGAGCCGGAGCAGCGCAAGCTTCTCGAAATGGAGGACGCGCTCAAAGAACGCGTGGTGGGCCAAGACGAGGCAATCAAAAAGCTCTCGAAAGCTATCCGCCGTACGCGCGCTGGCCTGAAAGACCCCGAAAAACCCATCGGCTCATTCATCTTCCTTGGGCCTACCGGCGTGGGCAAAACCGAGTTGGCCAAAGTGCTTACCGAGTACTTGTTCGACTCGCAAGATTCGCTCATCCGCGTAGACATGAGCGAGTACATGGAGAAATTTGCTGTGAGCCGCCTCGTGGGGGCCCCTCCCGGCTACGTAGGCTATGAAGAAGGCGGGCAGCTCACGGAAAAAGTGCGTCGCAAGCCGTATTCGGTGATCCTGCTCGATGAGATCGAGAAGGCCCACCCCGATGTGTTCAACATCTTGCTGCAGGTGCTAGATGATGGCGTGCTAACCGATGGACTTGGGCGGCGCGTGGACTTCCGCAATACCATCATCATTATGACCTCGAACATCGGAGCCAATGACATTAAGAGTCTAGGGAAAGGCATCGGGTTCTCGCAGTCGAGCGGGGAAACGATGAACTACCAGACGATGAAGAGCACTGTACAAGACGCGCTCAAGAACGTCTTCAATCCTGAATTCTTGAACCGCATTGACGATGTAATCGTGTTTCACGCGCTGGAGCGCGAAGACATCTTCGAGATCATCGACATCATGTCGAACGATCTGTTCGATCGCGCTCAAGAACTTGGGCTCACCGTTGAGTTTGAGGAAAGCGCCAAGTCGTTCCTGACCGACAAAGGCTTCGATCCGAAGTACGGGGCTCGTCCGCTACGCCGGGCGATCCAAAAGTATGTTGAAGATCCGATGGCCGAGGATATCCTCAACGACCGCATCACGCCGGGCGACACGGTTATTCTCAAGCACGAGGAGGAAGCCGACGAACTTAGCTTCGAGGTCGAAGAAGGCGAAGCGCCTGCCGGAACCGGCGATGACGAAACCTTTGACGATGTAGCCGGCCTCGGCGATGGAAACGGAGCACTGGGCGGAACCCCACCGCCCCCACCACCGCCGTCAAGCCCCTCCGGTAGTCCCTCTACCGACAAACCTGGCTCTGGCGGTGCGCAACGCGCCACCGACTAAGTAGGCCTTCGCTCCTATCGGTCTTTACCACTTCCGATGCCTCTGCCGTTCTGGTAGGGGCATCGTCGTGTTTAAGGGCGATACCAGTCGGGCTGCAACGTCGAACTACAACGCGGGCAAACCTTGATGCAGACTTCCCTGCATGTGCGAATCGACAGTCGCGTTACAAAGTATGCGCATGCACACAAATGATTCACCTCATCCACGAGCCCCACAAAGAACGTGTACATTCAAACAGGAGATTGGCTGATCGCACTGGTTGCCGGCATTGTGCAAGGCCTGGTCGAGTGGCTTCCCGTATCCAGCCAGGGCAATGTTGCGATGGCGCTCTCACTGGTGGGAAGCGAACCCGAGCAAGCCCTTCAATTGGCATTGTTTGTACAAATCGGCACCACCGCCGCCGCCGCGCTGTACTACCGCGACACCATTGCTGAAGCTGTGGCCGCCCTGCCCGCCTGGACGCCCCGCGAAGCCTTCTCCCCAGCCCAATCCGTCACCTCGTTCATCGTCATCGCCTGCCTCGTCACCGGCGTGGTAGGCATCCCGCTGTATATTCTGGCCGTCGATGCCGTCTCCGAAATGGGCGGCGGGCTGTTTGTCGCTCTCATCGGCGCCCTTCTCATTGTCACCGGCATCGTCCAGCTGAAAGCAGAATCCATCGAGCTGGGCATGCGCGAAACACCCGCCATGCTCGACGCCGTCATCGTTGGCTTCTTCCAGGGCTTCACCATCTTGCCCGGTGTGTCGCGGTCGGGCACCACCGTAAGCGTTATGCTCTTCCGCAGCTTTGATGCCGAAGTGGCTCTGCGCCTCTCTTTTCTGCTCTCCATCCCAGCCAGCCTTGCTGCCGGAGCTATGACCGTCATGAGCGCAGGCGGATTGCCTGGCATCAGCGCATCGGCGGCAGTTGTCGCCATCGTTACCGCGGCGGTGGTCGGCTACGCTGCCATCTACGGACTCATGGAACTGGTGACGCGCATCCCGTTCTGGATTGTGTGTTTTGGATTGGGCGGCCTTGCCCTATTGGGTGGACTCCTAGTGGCTTTTGGAGGATAACCCGCATATCCACATGGGTGCACCACAACGCCTCGAAAAGCGGCTGTAGGCGTCTTAAAGCGGTCCTGTGCCCTCGTGCCGTGCGAGGAGGCCGTTCTTATCTCAGCGTAGCCCAGTCCGAGCGGAATCTAATGGCACACTGCGGCATACACCTTGCGCCTCCCTTTGTGTACAACCCGTAAAGACACCCTGCGTTACGGGGTCTCGTGCCGTTAAAATTACTCTACCTGTGCCCATGCTACGTACGATTACACCCTACCTCTTTGTGTTCACCCTCCTTCTGGTGATCTCGATAGACTACGCGGATGCGCAAACGGTACGCACATCGGTAGCCCCATCGGTGGATGTCGCTGATTCCGAGATACAGCCTGATGATCCCATCACCGTCACCTTTGAGGGCTCCCAGAGCGCACGCGACTGGATTGGAATCTACAAGGCTGATGAAACGCCCAGCCGCCATAATCCATCCGAGTTTTGGCTGTATGTCAACGGATCGCGCACGGCAGGCAATGAAATGCCACAGGCAACGATGCCGCTACACAACCATGACCTGAAGCCGGGCGACTATGCTGCCTGGCTATTGGCCGACGATGGATACGAACCGCTTGCTGATCCCGCCCCATTTACCATCACATCGTCGTCCGAGGCAGATCGCAGGCCCATCGCACGTGTGCCAGAGGGCGATCACCGAGAAGCAGAGCTCCTGCCACTAATCAATGAGGCGCGCAGTGAGGCCCGCATGTGTGGGGATGAGTACTTCCAAGCCACAGGACCGGTAGTGTGGAGCGAAGATCTGGCCATCGTTGCGCTAGATCACTCTAACGATATGACGTCGAACATCTTCCGCGGACACACCGGAAGCGATGGGTCGTCGCCACACGAGCGCGTCCGAGACCAAACATCCTCGTTTGTGTCAACAGGCGAAATCCTCTCCTACTTCTACGCCAATGTGGAAGGTGCCGTTGAAGGGTGGCTCAATAGTCCGGGGCACTGCCGCATCATCATGGGTGACTCATATACTCACATGGGCGGGGCCATTCAACATGGCCCTCGTTTTGACAACCCCAATCGTGAGGGCGCCTATCGCACAGCCGTGTTTGGCGGACTTCCCGGTGGACAGGCGGAGTTCGATGCCACCTCGTATGCTGGAGCAAATGATGACTTCGATGGCGCCATCCAGGAGCAGCGACCCACCACCCCGACTCTCCCACCAACTACGTCGTCTCCATTCGAAGGAGCCACCATTCTTGTGTATGGGCATGAGCAATGTGGAAACACTTCAGCCCTTCGACGCGACCTCGCTAACCAAGGCATTGCTTACGAGATGCGCAATGTGCGAGAGGAGATGGCCTACAACCACGAGATGTGGGGAAAAATCCGCGAGAGCACTGGCACGACGGGTAGCGTGATGCTCCCGGTTGTAGAGGTCGATGGAGCCTTGGTGAATGGAACCACCTCAGTCGAGCAGCTGAAGCATGAGCTGGAAGGTGACGAGTGACCTCTCTCCAGCCGATGCCATAGTTGGCATCAATGGCGAGATCAATTGCAAAATCAATTGCAAAGAAGCCGGAGCCCCATTCGATGCGTGGGGACTCCGGCTTCAATGTTGGCTTCAGTCTGACACGGTTTTATCCGTTGTACGAGTAGAACCCCTGTCCGGACTTACGTCCGAGATGGCCCGCAGTTACTTTTTTGCGCAGCAAGGGGCAGGGGCGATACTTGTCGTCGCCAAGCTCGCGGTGAAGCACCTCCATAATGCCCAGACATACATCCAGACCGATGAAGTCGGCCAGCGTGAGGGGCCCCATCGGGTGGTTCATGCCAAGCTTCATGACGGTGTCGATGTCTTCTTTGTTGGCCACGCCTTCCATGAGGCAAAACACGGCCTCGTTAATCATGGGCATCAGCACACGGTTGGATACAAAACCCGGTGCATCGTTAACCTCGACTGGGGTCTTGCCGAGGTCTTCCGCAAGCGCCTGCACAGCATCATGGGTGGCATCGCTGGTTTCCAGGCCACGCACAACCTCTACAAGCTTCATCACAGGCACGGGGTTAAAGAAGTGCATGCCGATGACTTGGTCGGGCCGGCTTGTTTGTGCAGCCAGCCACGTAATTGAAATGGACGAGGTGTTCGATGCTAAAATAGCATCGGCAGGGGCCGCCTCATCGAGCGTTTCGAAGATCGGCCCTTTCACATCCGTCGTTTCAGTGACGGCTTCAATGACGAGATCAACGTCTGCTACGCCTTCAGCCAGATCGGTGTGCGTGTGGATGCGCTTGAGCGTAGCGTCGCGCTCGTCGGTCGTAATGCGCTCTTTCTTAACCTGCCGGCTTAGGTTGGCAGCAATGGTGTCGGTGCCTTGCGAAAGAGCGTCTTCATGTACGTCGATGAGTGTAACGTCGAGGCCGTTCAGCGCAAGAACATGAGCGATGCCGTTGCCCATGGTACCGGCTCCGACAACAGCGGCGGAGGAAAAAGACATAGATTCAGTAGGTTGGAAGCGGTTTCAGCGAGCGTGCTTCCAACGTAGAAAAACATGCCCCAAGCATCCACCAAAGAATGCGCGAAAGCGCGGCGCCGGTGCAAGAAGCTCCCTAATACTACTTCAGGCGGAAGCAGCGCACGATTTGCTATGCAATCAGCATATCGTCGCGTACGGTACCGGGCTGCTCGGCCTCTATCTGCTGTTTAGGGTCGTTGTTTTCGTCAACCAGCACCACGTTGGGGTGAAACGACTCGGCCTCTTCAGGCGTCATTTCGGCGTATGAGATCACGATGACCTGATCGCCCTTGGCGGCGAGCCGTGCAGCGGGGCCATTCAGGCAGACCGTGCGCGAACCGGGCTCATCGGCGATGGTGTACGTCTCAAGGCGGGCCCCGTTGTTTACGTTGACTACCTGCACCTTTTCATGAGGCAGGATGCCGGCTGCATCGAGAAGCTCCTTGTCGATAGTGATTGAGCCCTCATAGTAAAGGTCGGCTTCGGTGACACGAAGCCGGTGCAGCTTCGCCTTGAACATGGTGATGGTCATACGAAAAAAGTCCTGGATCAGCTGTACAGCGAGTTACAACGGGGATTATGACGAAGCAGAGGACGGCACCTGCACAAAGGCATTATCGATGAGCCGCGTGTCGCCAAAGAATGCGGCTATGGCGATTAGTACGTCGTCGCCGGGGCGCAACTGGGTTTTGGGCTGAAGCGTGTGGGCATCAACAACAGACGTGTACTGGATGCGTGCATGGGACGATGCCGTCAGCGGGCTTCGCATCGCTCGAACCACTGCTTCCACCTGCTGTTCCCCGGCTTCAATGGCCTGCTGACCGGCTTGAATCGCCTCGTAGACGCGCGGAGCTTCAGCGCGCTCAGCCTCACTTAGATAGGCATTACGCGACGAACACGCCAGTCCGTCGGCCTCCCGCACGGTCGGAACGCCAATCACCTCTACATCAAACCGAAGGGCGCGCACAAGATGCTTTAAGATGACAAGCTGCTGCGCGTCTTTCTGACCAAACACGGCTAGATCGGGCTTGCATGCATTGAAGAGTTTGGTCACAATGGTCACAACCCCCTCAAAATGCCCGGGCCGGTACTTGCCGCAGAGGTGATTGTTAAGCGTATGCACATCCACTGAAATGTAGGGCTCCTGGCTGGTCGAAGCGCCAAACGGATACATCGCTTCAACGGTGGGCGCAAAGACGGCCTCCACCCCGTCGTAGTCGGATAGAGAAGCGCAGTCGGCGTCGAGCGTGCGCGGATAGGCGTCGTAGTCCTCGTCGGGGGCAAACTGGGTGGGGTTCACAAAAATGGAAACAATGACCGCGTCAGCCTGCTTCTGGGCCTCTTCTACCAGTGCCAGGTGCCCTTTGTGTAGCGCGCCCATGGTGGGGACAAGCGCTACGGTGCGCTGCTGTTGATGCTGGGCATCTGACCAGCGCTGCATCGCATCGACATCGGTAAAGCGTTCCATAAATAGGGGGAAACAGGGGAAAACAAAGCGGGGGAAACCAGACGAAGGGCTAAGAGCCTTATTGGGGGAAGGCCCTTGGGAGCCTAAGGTACAAACTCAAAGTAGGTTTTAAAGACGGCCCCATAACTTAACGTATAGGTAGCGTACCCGCAACGCTTCCGTAAAATGACAAAATCTTTGTGCAGGATCGTAGGCAGAGCGCACGACATCTGCTATGTTATAGTGCTACTCGTTTCTCTCAATTGCTTGTGCTTACTTGCTTATGGCCTCTTTCCGAACTGAACATGACTCGCTGGGACCAGTGGATGTGCCTGAAGATGCTGCGTATGGCGCTCAAACACAGCGCGCCCTTGATAACTTTCCGGTAAGCTCGTTGCGCTTTTCTCGTGCCTTTATTCGGGCACTGGGCATCGTTAAGGTGGCTGCAGCGCGTGCAAACAGTGAACTGGGCCTGCTGGATGAAGACAAAGCGGCTGCGATTGAACAGGCCGGGCATGATGTGATTGCCGGACTGCTTGATGATGCATTTGTGCTCGACATTTTCCAGACCGGCAGTGGCACCTCCACCAACATGAACGCCAACGAGGTCATCGCCAACGAGGCCTCGGTGATGCTCGGCGGCGAGCGCGGCAGCAAGCTGGTGCATCCGAACGACGACGTGAACATGTCGCAGTCGTCGAACGATGTGATTCCCACCACCATGCATGTAGCCGCCCGCACGGCTCTACTCGACGAACTCGTTCCAGCATTGGAGCAGCTTCATGCGGCACTGGTCGAAAAGGCGGAAGCCTTTGACGATGTGCTCAAAAGTGGTCGTACGCACTTGATGGATGCGACGCCCATTCGGCTGGGACAAGAGTTTGGGGGATACGCTGCGCAGGTGGAAAAATGCATCGCTCGTGTCCAGCAGGGCGCGGATGAGCTTACCGAGGTGGCTCTAGGCGGCACTGCAACCGGCTCGGGGCTAAACCGGCACACCGAGTTTCCAGAGCGGGCGATTGCGCACATCAGCGGCTTAAGTGGAGTGCCGTTTGAGGAGACAAGCAATCACTTTGCTGAGCAAGCCGGTAAGGAGGCTTACGTGCAGGCGCACAGTGCCTTAAACACCACAGCCACCGCACTGCTCAAGATTGCGAACGACTTGCGACTGCTGTCGAGTGGGCCTACCAGTGGCATTGCAGAGATTACGCTGCCCACTATCCAACCCGGTTCGTCGATTATGCCTGGCAAGGTAAACCCTGTGCAGAGCGAGCAAGTCATGATGGCTGCCTCGCGCGTGATGGGTAACCACACGACGATCACAGTCGGCGGGCAACACGGCAACTTCGAACTGAACGTGATGATGCCAGTGATGGCACACGCCATGCTCGAAAGCATCGAGATTCTAACCGGAAGCGTTACAGCGTTTACCGAGAAGTGTGTGCAGGGCATCGAAGCCAATCGGAAACGCTGCCAGGAACTGCTGGAGTTAAATCCATCCATTGCTACAGCGTTGAATAGCGCCATTGGGTACGACAAAGCCTCCGAGGTGGCCAAGACAGCGGTCAAAGAAGGGAAAGCCGTGCGCACCGTCGTTCAAGAGATGGATCTGCTTAGCCAAGAGGAACTCGACGAGTATCTTGATATCCGGGCCATGACCGAACCTGGTGTGCCGGGCGAATAGACGTGCGACGTTCTGGCAGCCCGTTATGAATGGTTATGCGGTGGTATCATTGTTGCTATTCCCGCATCCGGAATAAGAGGCGCCAATCAAAGGCGGTGCGCAAACGTGATAAGGCACCAACGATTGGAGAATACATCACCGCATACGAAACTGCACGTTGGTACGTTGTTTTTGATGAGGTACCAACACATCGTTACTTACTTTTGTCCACCAACGTCCGCATTCCATCATGAGTGCCAAAGGAAAAATTTCAGTGGTTGTGTTGCTTACTGCCGCATTCATCGCGGGAGTGCTCTTTACCACGGCCGGAGCGAATCTTTTTGGGTTAGGAGATGCTGCCGGTACAGAAAGCCGGGCATCGGGATCGGGAGGCACAACGGCGATTGCTGCCGATGGCGAGCGCTTTGAGCGTGCCCTCTCCCTTGAAGACGCATTTATGGAAGTATCCGAATCGGTCAACCCGGCGGTTGTGCAAATTCAAGCTGAGCAGGTGCGTGAGCGCGGTAATCCATTTGGGCGCAACCCATTTGAGGGCACCCCCTTTGAGGATTTCTTTGGCGGTGGACCCGGTGGCGGTAGCCCTGAATTCGAGCGCGCGCAAGGGCTTGGCTCGGGCGTTGTGGTGCGTGCGGATGGGCACATCGTAACCAATAACCATGTGATTGACGGAGCCGACAACCTGCGTGTACGCATGTATGATGGCGAAATGTACGATGCCGAGGTGGTAGGCACCGACGAATTCAGCGATCTGGCCGTTATCAAAATTGAAGCAGAAAATCTGCGCGTTGTAAGCTTCACCGACTCCGAGGCCACACGTACTGGTCAGTGGGTCATGGCCTTTGGATCGCCGCTTAGCGAAACGCTTAGCAATTCCGTCACTGCAGGCATCATTAGTGCCAAAGGGCGCCTGCAGCCGGGGCAGCAAGAATACGGCGTGCATAACTTCATCCAGACTGATGCGTCGATCAACCCCGGCAATTCAGGGGGCCCGCTTGTTAATATCAGCGGAGAACTGGTCGGTATCAACACCGCCATTGCTACGCGCACTGGACAGTTTCAGGGCATTGGGTTTGCTATTCCCTCGAACACCGTAAAGCGTGTTACCGATCAGCTGGTTGAAACGGGTCGTGTAGAGCGTGCCCGCCTTGGCGTGCAATACCAGGAGGCCACTGCATCGTTGATTCGCAATGAGAATCTGCCGCGCGGCACGGCCCAAGTGATGGAGGTGCAAGAAGGCACAGCGGCTGAAGAGGCTGGACTGCAGTCGGGCGACTTAATTCTGGCGATCGATGGGCAGGAGCTAAACGATGCGCTTGAAATCAGCAATATCATTGGATCGCATCAACCTGGCGATACGGTGGAGTTGCGAATCAACCGCGATGGAGAGACCATGACGATCACCGTAGAACTGGGCGGGTTTGATGACGACGACGCGATTGCCGATGCAGAGTCCGACAGCCCGTCGCCCGAGTCCTCGGCTCACGAGCGTTTGCAAGACGACCTTGGCCTCACGCTGCGTGATGTGCCTGCACGCGACCTGGAGCGGCTTGGGTTGGATAACCTTGAGGGCGCGGTATTTATCGAACGGGTTGACATCCGCAACCCTGTGATTCGCGATTCGGGCTTGCAGTCGCGCCAGATGATTGTGCGGGCTGCTGGGCAAGATACGCCTGATGTGGAGAGCTTTGCCGAAGCGTATGACAGTGTGGCCGAGGGCGAAAGCTTTCGCGTGCACGTGATGAATCAGCAGGGGTCGACCTTCGTAACCTCGATTCAGAAGCCAACCTCGTAAAGAACATATTGGCTGCACGATGGCACAAATGCAACGCGGCTCGCAGGCGTATATACGCCTTCGAGCCGCGTTGCCTATATACAGATACAGTCCAACTATTCGTTATTCGGTAGCGGGAAGATATTAAGTGATTGACATGTGGGTTACATCATCGCAACCCGCTCAAACCCCCTCTGTCTTCGAGCTTCGCCGCAGGCGTGATCCTGTGGACATCTCCCCCTTGGCTAAGGCTAGTCTATGCACACAACCTGAGATGGTGATAATCGTTGATGATTGCTTGCCTGTCCTGAACTCGATTTAGGATCTGGATGACATTCGAGGGGGTGGCGTTGGAGTTGAAAGGGGGCCTTCGTCTTCGGCACCGCCCCTCGATACGTCATCCTGAACTTGATTCAGGATCCATTCCCCCGACTATTCCCCCGAGAAGACGCCCAGATGGGTTCTTGTTGTAGGATCCAACAGTCTCTCATTGAACAGGCGGTGGAGGTAAACAACTTTAAATAAACAACATAACGAAGAAAAAGTTATGTGCAAGGGCTAGTTGGCTAAGGGGGAGAAACCCGACACGAGCCCGGAGGGCGACTGATGGAGCGAAGCGGAATAAGGGAGAGGGAGTTCGAGCAAGACAAAACTGCGGTGCCCGATTATCCTATCATTTAGCGTTTATCCATTACTCAAAGTTTGGGTGGTGCGAAGTCAATAATCCGACAGTGTTGTCAGGGAAGATCCCGGCGCTGGGGCACCTTGGCCGGGATGACTATGAGCGTTGGCAACTCACGATGCCCCCATGATTCAGGTGTGAGAGAGCAGTAGTCGTTAGACATTAAATGCTAAAGGCGTTCTTCCCTACATTTTTCTCATGGGTCATGCTAGACATGAACGGCTGTCGCCCAGATCCTTTTGCCTATCGGCGTCAGGATGACCGGCGGATCCGTTATTCCTTATCGGCGGGTGTGTACCCACGCGGTTGATGCTTCGGCGGAAGGCGGTCAATCAGTTCTTCGGGAAAAGACACCTGGGGAATTTGCCGCAATGTAGGCGGGGGGCCGTCGAAAAATA
>CAZZCI010000015.1:16578-18817 GCA_964653015.1 uncultured Rhodothermales bacterium | reverse complement strand
AGCGTTCTGGGCATAGAACGCCCCTTCTACCAGATTCATCCCTCCGTCGCCACACTGCCGGCTCTAGTGCTGGCTATCGTACTCGGCGCAGCATCGGTCAAGAAAAACCTGCGCACGTTGCTGCGGGGTATTGGGGATGAAACCATCATGACGATGTGCATTGTCTTCTTGCTTGCCGGGGCCTTTGCGGGCGTCATGGAGGCCATTGGCGGCGTAGAGGCCACGGTGGATCTGGGCCTTGCCCTCTTGCCCGATCAGTTCATCTTGCCGGGGTTGTTTTTGATTTCGGCGTTCATTTCTCTCTCCATGGGAACGTCCATGGGCACGCTGGCTGCCGTAGCTCCCATTGCCGTGGGCGTGAGCGGGTCCACCGAGTTGTCGGTGACGATTACGCTGGGAGCCGTGGTGGGCGGCGCTATGTTTGGCGACAATCTGTCTATCATTTCGGATACGACGATTGCCGCTACCCGCACGCAAGGCTGCAGCATGACGGATAAGTTCCGCGCCAACTTGTGGATTGCCGTTCCCGCGGCAGTGGTTACCACCATCGGACTGTTCCTGGCTAGCACAGGAGCCTCCGATGCTGCCGAGGGAACGGTCAACGTTTGGCTGGTCTTGCCCTACCTGATTGTCCTGGGCTTAGCTGTGGCCGGACTCGATGTGTTCGTGGTCTTGGGAGCTGGTATTGTACTGGCTGGCGCCACCGGCATCATAGCAGGGGATTACGGAATGGCCCCGTTTGCCGGCGATATCTATGACGGCTTCGAAAGCATGTTTGGCATCATGCTCCTCGCCATGTTCATTGGCGGATTGGGCGAACTGATTCGGCGGCAGGGCGGGCTCGCATGGCTTGCGCAAGCCATACGCCGCTCCACTGCGTTCTTACGCCTGAAAGGCCGCCGTGCTGGCGAAACGGGCATTGCCGCTATGGCTGCGCTTAGTGATGTGCTCATCGCCAACAATACGGTGGCGATTCTGCTCTCGGGAACCGTAGCCCGCGATCTGGCCAAGCAGTACGACATCGACGCCCCCCGCAGCGCGAGTCTGCTCGATATTTTTGCGTGCATCGTGCAGGGCGTGCTGCCGTATGGCGGACAGATTTTGCTCGCGGCGTCGTTGGCGGGCCTCTCTCCGATGGCACTCGTTGGCGCCATTCACTACTGCTGGGCCCTCCTGGTCGTGGCCATTATCAGCATTGCCTTTCAAATTGGACGGGGACCTGGTGTAACCACAAAGACGGCATCGGTAAATCCATACAACACCGCCTCCACAACAGAAGCCCCTGCCTCGTAAGCGCTCAAGACGAGACATCAACCGGGCGGATATGAGCGCGCAGATGCTGCAGCGCTTCCGACACGTAGTTGCGGGCCGTCTGATTGGCAATGTCCATGACATGTGCTATCTCGTCGTGGGCCAGCCCATGATAGAAGCGGAGATACAGCGCCTCACGACGGCGCTCTGACAACGTTTCAACAGCTGACTTTAGCTGACCGCGGCGGGCTTCGGTGCTCTCATAGGCCGCCAATAGATCTTCCTGTGACATCGCAAATCGGACGGCCTCTTCTGCAAATGATGCATGATGGTCCCGTCGCGTACGCTCCTTAGCTACGTATTGCAATAACCGTCGTCGAAGAGCCGTAAGCAAGTAGCTGCGTGGATGGTCAAGGTCCTCTACCGATGTGTCGCTACGCCACAGGGCAAGGAATACATCCTGAATGGCATCTTCAACCAGTGCAGCCTGCGATGCAAACCGCCGTCCGTAGTTGCGCAAGTGCACATAGTGCGTTCGAAATAACCGCTCGAAGGCACCGTCCGGCTTCGAAGCAGAGTCATCAGAATGAGTATGTTCAGAGGAAAAATCGACCACAAACCGGGGGGAGGTTAACCGTAGGTCAGAACACGCATGGGAGGACGCTGCCCCTACCGAAACCCATTAACACGTACTTAACATACGTGTTCAGTATAACATGCCTGTTCTTTTTCTGCAACCCCTGATCTCTTTACGTGTCATGTGATTGCTGCAAGCCCAACCTCCTGTATGGGCTCTGAAGTGAAACAATGTAACGATTCCAGCGGCCACGTTATGATTTACGGAGGCTCGGGTCGTACACGTGCATATCAATCAGAACAGTTCATACTTTTCCCCCGGAAGAATCACATCTGCAAAAGCCCGGTCTCTGGTGGGGGACCGGGCTTTTTTGTTTACTCCAATTTGTTTACTCCAAGCAGATAAGCGGTA
>CAZZCI010000015.1:11600-16478 GCA_964653015.1 uncultured Rhodothermales bacterium | reverse complement strand
AAGCAGCACACGCCACCGTGTGACGTATGCTGCTTTCTATAGCCATGCGGAGCAGTCAGGCAGACTGTCCACAAACCGATCTGCTATTTTTACAACCGTTTCCGCCGGTTGCCACGGTTGCGGTGGCGACGCCTACGGGCTTTCTTTGCCTTCAACCGCTTCTCTTCAGACGGCTTCAGGTATGACATATTCTGCCGATACTCGCGCAGCACGCGACTCCGGTTTACCTGACGACGAAACCGCTTCAATGCACGGTCAATGGATTCGTTGTTGCGAACTTTTACACCTACAGCCAAGACGGATCCCTCCTTTTGTTACAATCTATTCTATTATGCAGTTGATGCACGGACCCATGTGGTCCATGCATCCATTCGTAACGAGCGTAGGAAACGGGTGTTTCTATGCACTGAACGGCTTTCTCTCTTTATCGACCGCATTCACTATGGCTTCGATGGCCCCTTCTCTGGTTTTAGGCACGCATAACCCCGGCAAAGTGGCCGAACTCCGGGCGTTACTCGATGGTCTTCCGCTCACCCTACGGTCACTGGCAGACTGGTCTAACGCACCCGATGTTGTTGAAGACGCCGACTCGCTGCAGGGCAACGCACTAAAAAAAGCAAACGCCTTGCACGCCCACACCAACCTCCCCACCCTTTCAGATGACACTGGGCTGGAGGTAGAAGCCCTTGGAGGCAAACCCGGTGTACACACAGCCCGCTTTGCTGGTCCGAAAGCAACCGATGAAGAGAATATAGCCCACTTACTTGAGGCCCTCTCCGGCGCTGATACGCGGCGTGCCCAGTTTCGCACCGTAATCGCGATTGTAACACCTACCGAAACAAGATACGTCGAAGGCGTTTGCCCGGGCACCATTGCGATGGAGCCACGCGGCCATGGCGGGTTTGGATACGACCCGGTGTTTATCCCCAGAGAGCATACGCAAACCTTTGCCGAAATGGACGCTTCCACCAAGAACCGTATCAGTCACCGGCGCCGTGCCCTTGACGCCCTCCACGCTGTGCTAAAGCAAGATTTTGATGTGCTTTTTGACACCGGTTCGTGACTTGCTTTGACCGTCCACTACATGATCTCCCCACTACTTTTTCGCTTATGATTGCTCTTGTACAACGCGTGTCTGAAGCCGCTGTCACCGTCGATGGTACGCGCACTGGCTCCATTGACGCGGGGCTCCTGATTTTGCTGGGCGTGCATCAGGACGACACAGCCGAGCAGGCCGAAGCGCTGGCGCATCAATGCGCCCACTTGCGCATCTTTTCGGATGACGATGGACGCATGAACCACTCGCTTTTAGATACCAGCGGCGAGGCGCTTGTCGTACCGCAGTTCACGCTCTGTGGCGACACCTCGCAAGGGCACCGTCCGTCTTTTACCGAAGCCGCTCCCCCAGATCGTGCCGAAGCGCTGTACGAGCAGTTTGTGGATCTTTTGGCTGGGCATCTCGGACAGCCCGTTCCCACCGGAGTGTTTGGTGCGATGATGGATGTGCACCTCGTCAACGATGGTCCGGTGACGTTTTGGTTGGAGCAGTCGGGCTCACCGGAGTAGACGACGGGATACCCTCAGGGCGCTCTATCGTCACAATAGCGCTGGCTCGCGAGAGGCTTCCAAAAATGCCGGTTCCTCCTTCCACACGGTCAATAACATTCGGAATTTCACCGGGCGATAGACCGCCTTGCTGCACATCCTGGGTGCGAATCAGATCGTAGTAGCTTTCGTCGGGAGCCACAATCGCAACATCATTCTCGCCATAAAATGCGAATCCGATCCACGGCACCTCAATGAGAATGGATCCATCGTCCTGGAACTGAAACGATTGCTCATTGACCAACGGCGAAGCCACACGCCGCAACTCCCCAATCCGATCGTCGTCCGCATCGAAGGAGTCGGCATAGAAGGGCGTCAACCCACCAATCAGCTCCTCGTCGCTGAGCGTCTCGAAATCAAGCTGTGAGGTAACGGCAAACGCATACGCACTCGGACGCTCCGGCTCTTGGCTCTCGCCAATGGTGAATGTAGGCTGTTCAGGCCCCTGGTAGGCGACTTCTGTGTTTTTGACTTCCTGCACATCAATGAGGTCGGGAATCAGGGTTTCGGCTTCCACGCGTTCGCCGGTTTCCGTATCCACCTCTAGAGCATAGCGTGCGCCGGGCTGCACTACGACGCCCCCATCAACCGGACGATAGACACCGGGTGTATCTTCTTCATAGGGATACGCCACAGAGGCGTCCCCCTCGGCATCCAGCCTACGCACCACTACATCAGCGTTGCGTACGGCGGCGTCTTCGGGATCAAACCGATCGGTGGCTGCAACCGACTGCATCAGCCGCACCTGCGGCAGGGTGTCATTGGCAATTAGATACGACTCGACCACCACCTCCGATTCGGAATCGGTACTTTCAACGTTGCACCCGACCGCAATGAGTAGCAGTGCCAGCCAGCCCCCTACGCTCCATATCCAACGAGAATAACGCATGCGCACACAACAAAACATAGTGCGTAGACAGATAAATTAGAACGAGAAGGTCAGCGAAATATTGGGGAGCGGCACGGGAATTTGCGGAATAGTGTTGCGCGTTACGGTGCCGTCGTCCTCAAACTCGAAAAAGTAAAACCAGACGTTTTCGCGGGCATAGGCGTTGATAACTTGCAACTGCAATTCCAGATCAGCGATGCCGAAGAAGCGACCTGCACGGGTGAATCCAAGATCCAGTCGATGATAGGCCGGGAGCCGATCGTTGTTGAACGGACTTACAAGCACATCGCGTGTGGTACCGTCTGCCCCCAGCGGATCGTCTTGCAGGCTGTATCGGAACTGCGGATTGGTGTAGGGCTGTCCGGTGCTAAAGTTAAACGCCGCCGTAGCTCGCCACCGGCTTGACAACTCGTAATTGAGCACCAGATCGAGGTCGTGGGTGCGGTCGAAGCTGGGCACGTAAAAGCCGGGCTGCCCGCTGGCATCCACATTCACGTCGGGAAACTGACGCTCGGTACGGCTTAGCGTGTAGGCGGCGAATCCGTTGAGGCGCCCCTCATTGCGACGCACAATCCATTCGTTTCCATAGGCATAGCCTCGTCCAAACCGAAACGTATCGCTGTAATCGAGCCCCGACAGGTCAGGCAGAAACGGATCTTGCTCGAACAGGTCGCGCATCGTACGCACATAGACCTCTGATTCGATTTCCCATCCGCCGTCGAGCTGGAACTGTGCACCGGCGGCCCATTGGTCACCAAACGCAGGAGGCACCCCCGTGTCGGTCATGAGCCACGAGTCGAATCCGGTAAAGAGCTCACTGGATTCGAGCGTGAGGAACTGGTAGTACCGCCCATACGCCGACTGCAGGCGAAGGCTGGGCGTAAGGTCGTATGCGACGGAGATGCGGGGTTCGAGGCGCCAGAAGTTGCCCTGTTCAAAGTACGTGCCTCGCAGTCCGCCACGGATGCGCCAGTCATCGGTCGGACGATAGGTGTCTTGCACAAACGCTGAAATGTATCCACTCTCGATGCGCCGGTTAAAGGTTTCGTTGCCATCGAAGCGCGTGCTCAACCCAAATGAGAGCGCACCGCCCCATATCCCAGCTTTTAATTCGTGTTCGGGCGTTGGGGTGTACTCAATATCAGCTTTGAGGGATACATCGGTGACCTCGTTTTCTTGGCCAAACTCGGTGCCAG
The DNA here is from genome assembly GCA_964653015.1 of uncultured Rhodothermales bacterium. Classification (GTDB taxonomy): domain Bacteria; phylum Bacteroidota; class Rhodothermia; order Rhodothermales; family Salinibacteraceae; genus Longimonas. Next base: position 12,788 of record CAZZCI010000015.1, on the reverse strand, counting down.
CAATGCGGGCAGCGGGCGTGCTCTGGTAGCGCGAGGCGGTTGCGGTGATTGTGGAAAACATGCGCGACGATATAAGGCGTGTCCAATTCGCGCTAAGGGTACGGTTCCCATAGCCAATGTCGAACGTCCCGTCGTCTAGAAACTGCAAGTCGAGTTCATCTTGCCCACCATATACCGACAGCGAAAGGCGGTCGTCGTCGGTCAAGTTGTAGTTGACTTTCGCATTGATATCGTAAAAGTAGAAGCTATCGGGAATGCCCTCGATGTCGGCCCCCCGCAGCACGGCCAGCAGCGGCTCCAGCGTAGAGCGCCGCACCGCCAGCATGTACGAGCCGCGGCCTAACTCGCCGTCTTCTTCGGCTTGAATCGGCCCTTCAATGTATGCACGCGATGCCAGGAGCCCAACGCTAAGCCCGCCCTCTCGGGTACGGCGATTGCCGTCCTTGTTGTAGATATCAACAACACTCCCGATGCGTCCGCCATACTCGGCAGGAAAGGCCCCCTTGTACAGCTGCACATCTTTGATCGCATCGGGGTTGAACGTCGAAAAGAAGCCAAAGAAGTGCGTGGGGTTGTAAACCGTGGTTTGGTCGAGCAGAATAAGTGTTTGATCGGGACTGCCCCCGCGAATGTAGAGCCCGCTCGAAAAGTCGCTGGCCGCCTGAATGCCAGGCAAAAACTGAAGCGACCGAAACACATCCGGCTCCAGCACAGCGGGCAGTTCACGGATTAAATCGGTAGAGAGCCGTTCTACGCCCAGCGTGCGCCGCTCCTCTTCGGCATCGTCACGCACCACGACCTCTTCCAGATTTACATCATCAGGGACGAGTTCTATGTCAAGGCGCAGTTCTTCGCCGGGCTCCAGTGTAATGGTTTCTTCCGTGCTTCGGTACCCAATGTACGACGCTCTGATCGTATATGTACCGGGCTCCAACCCGCCCAATGTATAAAACCCAGCATTGTTGGTTGCCGCCCCCCGTTCAGCTTCTTGCGCCAGTACGTTCGCTCCCAGCAGCCGTTCGCCACTTACCGCATCACGCACCTCTCCACTTACTGTTGCAGATTGGCTATAGCTCGGCAATGCCATTCCTCCCGCCATGCCCACCAGTAAAAGAAGCCCCACAGCCATACGCCCCACAATGGAGAGGTGTCGCACACCAGCACAAACAAACGTCATGGAACGATACT
>CAZZCI010000015.1:3591-11500 GCA_964653015.1 uncultured Rhodothermales bacterium | reverse complement strand
CCCACAATGGAGAGGTGTCGCACACCAGCACAAACAAACGTCATGGAACGATACTGCATTTAAAAGCAACTGAACCTACGCACCCGACGAACAGCCCCGTCATCTTGTTACGAGCAGATCGTAAAGATCCCGAAAGACGAATTCAATCCAATGGTTGCTATTTCTCCGCTCTTTTTCCGATACTGTATCCTTCCCGCATGGCTTGCGTATTGTATTGTGCGGATGTACGTTCTCGCCATCCCTGTTTGATTTAACCGTTCTATTTTATGTTTATTCCCAGCGTTTTGCTTAAGCAACTGTATACATTTGGTAGTCTTGAAAATACCGATCAGGGGGTGCAATTTGCTATAAAGAACCGACTTAAAGATGCTACCCTGACTGAACTAAAAGCCATCCGCATCAACGATGCAGAGGTGCCGCTAGAAGATGTGCACCTACATATGGGGGATGGCACGACCTTATCGGCAGGCGATTTGCAAGACGCTACAGCCATTGACTTTCCGTTGAAACGGACCCTCTCGGTAGTGTGCAACGTCGATTCGCTCGACACGGGCAAGCATAGCATCCAGATTGCGTTTAAGAGCAAGCCCTTCGGCACGCTCGATTTTACAGTGGAAGATGCCATTACCGAGGCCGACGACGCAATGCCTCGTATCCCCCGCGATACGGAGGACGATTACGACGATGCGATCATCAACGAGCGTCGAGAGTTTATTGAGTCGTTTACCAAAGCAGCCCCTACCCATACGTTTCAACCCTCGTTTGACCCGCACGTTACGGAAGGCAACATCGAGCACTTTGTCGGGGTGTCGCAGGTCCCGCTCGGTATTGCCGGTCCGCTTCAGGTAAATGGCGAACATGCCGATGGCGAATTCTTAATCCCGATGGCCACTTCTGAGGGCACCCTGGTGGCGTCGTACAACCGCGGCATTAAGGTGGTGAACTTAAGTGGTGGGGTTAAAACGACGGTACTCGACGATTGCATGCAACGCGCCCCGGTATTTGTGTTTTCGGATGCCCGCGAAGCGCGCGCCTTTCGCGACTGGGTCGATACTCACATCGACGATATTCGACGCGAAGCCGAATCGACGTCTAGCGTGGCAAAGCTGCTCTATATCGATACGTATCTGTCAAATAACTTTGCGTATCTCCGCTTCAACTATCGCACGGGCGATGCAGCCGGACAAAACATGGTTGGCCGTGCTACCTTTACCGCCTGTGGGTGGATCATAGATCACTATCCGGATCCTATTGAACACTTTTACCTCGAATCGAACTTTGCAACCGACAAAAAAGCTTCACAAGTCAATGTGATGCGCACGCGCGGCAAACGCGTCACCGCCGAGGCGACCATTGACCGGTCAGCCCTGGAGCAACATATGCGCGTTGACCCCGAAAGCTTACACTACCACTGGAACGTCTCGACTGTGGGGGCCTTTCTCTCAGGTGCCAACAACAACGGAGCACACTCGCCCAACGCGATCACGGCCATGTTCATTGCTACCGGACAAGACGTGGCTAACGTATCGGAGTCGTCGGCGGGGGTGCTCTACACGGATGTGACAGACAACGGCGACCTGAAAATTTCGCTGACCATCCCATCACTTATTGTAGCTACGTACGGAGGCGGCACCGGGCTACCTACACAGCGGGAGTGCCTGGAAATGCTAGACTGCTACGGCAAAAACAAAGTGCGGAAGTTTGCCGAAATTGTAGCGGGTGTGGCGCTGGCCGGTGAACTTTCACTGGGCGCGGCCATCTCCTCTTCCGACTGGGTTTCGAGTCACGAATCCTACGGACGTAACCGGTAAGTAAAGTCAGAGAGCGTTTTGGGTAGTCTCCGCTTCGTTCTTGCATTGTCATCTTGAGCGAAGTCGAAAGATCTCCCCCGAAATGGGCAGGGCCGCTGAATCGCCCAGAGCCTGATGAACGCCGAACAGCCGCTGGAGCCGTCACAGCACGCTGTGACGTTACGAGACCGCCACACTGAACCTACGCCTTCTCTGAGGGAGGTGGTGGAACGTAGGGTTTGACACGATCCTCTCCCCCTTTACATTCAGGTGTGACACAGCAGTAGCTAGACCCGCCTCAGTTTGGTCCTACATTGGCTTTACGTAGCCTCTCTCATGTACACTCTCTTTTGCTGATCGACCTACCATATGGCTCTCCGACAAATCGATGTGTATCTGCCCGACAGTGGCGACCCGCTGTCTAATTTGACCGATGAGGTGTCGCTTATTGATCGCCACACGATAACGCTTACTGATGGACGCACATTGGAGCGCCTTCTTGTGGACGAAACGCTAGCCGAGGCTACCATCGACCACCTGCATGCGCAGCTTACATCGACCGATGATTTTCGGATTGTGGTAGCCCCGGTTGATGCTACACTTCCTCCACCCGAAGACCAAAAGGAGTCGACTCCTGCAAAAAAGGACGAAAAGAGCACCACCCGCATCAGTCGGGAGGAGGTGTATCAAGACATGGTCGATACCGTGCAAATCACCACTGTGTACTACACGTTAATTGCGCTCTCGGTAATTGTGGCTGCCGGAGGTATGCTCCGTGACAATACAGCGGTGGTCATTGGCGCCATGGTTATTGCCCCGCTTATTGGCCCCAATATCGCGCTGGGGCTGGGCACTACGCTGGCTGACCGCGACCTGATCTTGCAGAGCCTCCGCATTAACGCCAGTGGACTTCTTATGGGACTGGCTCTTGCGTTTGGCATGGGGCTTTTTTTGCCGGTCGATCCCAACCAGGCGGAGATCGCACTACGCACGGCTATCGGACTCCCAGACGTGGCGCTCGCTCTGGCTGCTGGCGTAGCTGGTACGCTCGCTATTACGCAGGGCCTGGGTACCGCTATCGTGGGGGTGATGGTGGCTGTGGCGCTGATACCGCCTCTTGTAGCTGTGGGGTTGCTGGCCGGAAGCGGGGAATGGAGTCTGGCGTATCAGGCAGGCCTGCTGCTCGTAACCAACGTGGCCGGCGTCAACTTGGCCGCCGTGCTCACCTTTCTGTGGCAGGGCCTGCGCCCCATGTCGTGGTACCAGGCCGAGCGTGCCAAATGGGCCACCCGCCGCGCCGTCGCTATTTGGACGGTTATCGTGCTTGTGCTGGCCACCGCCATCTGGATGGCTGGATAACACTTCTCTACCCTGTCGGCGCCCTACATTCATGGCTTACTGCACCATGTACTGCAAATCCGAGCCGTGGGTGGGATACGCAAACGTCGTGTCTTTTACATCGGCGGGCGTCATTTTATGACGAATAGCCAGGGTGAACAGGTTGATCAACTCGGGGGCTTGTTCACCTAACAGATGTGCTCCTACGATCTCGTCCGTCTCGGCATCGACGACAACTTTGGTGTAGGCAGCATCGGCTTGGATCCGGCGGTAGCTGTACCAGCCGCTCACATCATGCTCAACGATGCGCACCGCTCGTCCTTCGGTTTCAGCCTCGGCCTCCGAAAGGCCCACCATAGCCACAGGCGGATGCGTAAACGCAGCACTGGGCTGCAGGCCATAGGTCATTTTGCGCTTTGTGTCGTTGAGCAGATTGTCCGCCACCGCATGCGATTCTTGTCCTGAGAGAGGCGTTAGCGGCAACCCATCGGTCGCCGCCACATCGCCCGCCGCATACACCCGCGGGTTGGTTGGGCTTTGCAAGTACTCGTTGACCGTAATGCCACCGCGCTCAACGGTCACATTACCAGCCTCCAGGTTCAGCGCATCCACGTTAGGCACGCGCCCCGCTCCGTGCACCACCAAGTCCGCTTCGTAGGTCGCCGTGCTCCCATCAGCCTGCTGCGTCTCGACCCGATAGCGCCCCTTGTGCTTCGTGATGCGCGTTGCATCTGTATTCAGATGGATGTGCAAGCCCTGCTCACGCGACGCCTCCACAAACCGATCGGTCACATCCGGGTCGAACGCCGGGAGCGCATGGGATTCGCGCTGTACAATGCGCACCTCGGCTCCAGCTCGATGCGCCACGTGGGCAAACTCAAACGAGATGTATCCGCCCCCCACAAACAGGATCTGGTCGGGCAGAGCGGATAGCTCCATAAACTCATCGCTCGTAACAAGCAGATCAGCCCCTTCAAAAGGAAGCGGAGCCGGACGCATCCCTGTGGCGATCAAAATATGGCTGCCTCGCAACAAGGTATCGTTGACACGCAATGTTTGCTCATCCACAAACGAAGCCGTCCCGTGATACGCGTCAATCCCAGCCTTTTCGAGCGAGCGCTCTCGGGCCGCTGACACGGGCTCTGTGAAGGTGCGCTTGAACTCGATAAGCGCCTCCCAATCGATCTGAGGTGGCGCACTGATACCGTGTCCTGTAAGCCGGGCCGCCTGATCGACTGTGTGGGCAGCCCCCACCAATACCTTCTTCGGATCGCATCCTCGCTGGGCGCAGGTGCCTCCAAACGGGCGGTTATCGATTTGTGCGACGGACCACCCTGCTTTTTTGCACCGTCGCGCGGCAACCGAACCGCCACCGCCTGAACCGACAACGAGTAAATCATACAAGGTAGCCATAATACGAGCTATATATTGGGGATAACGAAACGAAGCCGGCCCTGCTATACAGAACGAGTAACGACCGGCCTAGCTACGTGCATGCTCGGAAGCAGGCGTTACAGTCGGTTTGCTAGGGGTTCGTCTTGTTCGGAGCCGAGGGGCTCGTTGAAGAGGGGGAAATGGTAGCTGCCTCCGACGTGCCATCTGATGTGGAGGACGCAGGCGATGTGGTGGCTTGTTCGGGGCGATCTTGGTTCAGGTCGGGTTCAGGCAGTCCCCATTTCACGATGGCTGCCATGAGGAGAATAGCCGCTGCGCCCATCACCGTATTACTGACGTATCCATACGGTCCGTAGGTGATGCCTGCAATGAAGCTACCCACGCCAAACCCAACCTGCCCCAGCCCCACGGCCAGCCCCATCAACAACCCGCGGCGAGCGTCCTTCACAAGAGCGGTCATGAGAGCTTGTAGAGGACTGATGCGAATGCCCACCGTTACCATGGCTAGAAAGAACAGAAAGGCGGCCATCGCAAATCCGTCGATTGTGTACGGAGCGATGAGAATGAGCACGCTGAGCCCCAGGCACGAAAAGATGACCAGCGGCTTGCGTCCAATTGTGTCAGAGACATGCCCTGCAACGGGAGCAGCAATGATGTTGCCCATACCGCCAATGGCAAACAGGAGCGCAATTTGAAAGCCCGAGATGCCAATTTCCACTTCGAGCCAGGTAGGAAGAAACGATGCAAACAGCCCGATGCCCAAAAACATGAGAAAGTATGTAGCCACCGCCGCCACAATTTCGGAGCGGCGTATAAGCCGACGGTACTTACTGACCATGCGCCGTATGGTCAGTCGTTTGGGGTCGAGGTATTCGTTAACAGCAGGGAGCACAAACCAGATGAGAATTGTTGCCAGCCCCATCGTAATGGCAAACATCAAGAAGGGCCAGCGATAGCCAAACGCTGTAGCAAGCACTTTACCGATGGGGATGCCCGCAATTTGCCCGAAGGCCGTCCCGCTCATCACCCAACCGTTGGCCCATCCGCGCCGGTCATACGGAAAGTAATCGCCGATGTAAGCCACTGAACCGCCACTCAAGATACCGCCCCCCACGCCTGCAAGCGTACGCATAATGAGCAGCAGTGTAAAGTCGGCGGCAACGGTGTGCAGCGCAAGCGCAACCGCCATAAGCGCCGACCCGATGAGCAAGATACGCCGACGCCCAATCCGATCAGAGATCGGGCCCGTAATCACAGCCGATATGCCAAGGGCGAACGCATAGGAGCCCAGCAGAATACCTTGCCAGAACTCCCCAATCTCCAGCGTTTCGCTAATCTCAGGGAGGATAGGGGTAACAATAATTACCTGGCTGCTGGCCGAGAACATCATCAGCCAGAGCGCAAACAAAATTAAGTACGTGTTGCCTTTTGAATCTGCCACAGCAGCCAATTCGTCCCCATTCAAATCGGAGTCCCAACGAGCCCACCGCATGCGGGTTTCGGAATGGTGCGGCTGCGTTACGAAAGGCAACTAAAAAACACATAGGTGCCGGATACGCTCCGTATGGGTTTTGTATTCCACCACACGACGCTCCCAATTGGTTACAGCTTGTATTATGCGTGTTCTGTTTGTTATTCAAGGCGAAGGACGCGGGCACCTCACCCAGGCGTTGGCATTACAGGCAGACTTGCATGAAGCCGGTCACGAGGTGGTAGGAGGGGTCATCAGCCACAATGGCACGTCACAATGGCCATCTTTTTTTGTGGAGCAGTTCCGTGCACCATTAACGCCTATTGAGAGCCTGTCAATCGTCATGGATCGGCATCGGCGTAGCGTACGGCCGGTTGCCACGGTGATGCATGCGCTTTGCCGCTTTGCGCAGCGCACATCTACACTCGATTTGCTACAGGCTACGATTGACACAACACGCCCCGATGTCATCATCAACTTTTTTGAGCCTGCCGTAAGCCTGCTGGCCCAGCGCCGATCACTCTCGGTGCCCGTAGTAGCTGTGGCCCATCAGTACATGTTTTTACATCCCAACTACCGGTTTCCGCCCGGTCAATGGCTACAGCGGCAGGCGGCACGGTCGTTTACATGGTTTACTGGATATGAAGCGGTGGTGCGCATTGCCTTGTCACTGTATCCAGCCCCCAGCCACGAAACGCTGCGTGTGCATCCCCCCCTGTTACGCCCAATTGTTCGCACGCAGACGCCTTGGTCTCCCCCACACGGCCATTTACAAGTGTACCTTATGAACGCCGGGTATGCTCGCGACGTGATGCACTGGCACCAAGCGCATCCAGACGTGCCGCTTCGTTGCTTTTGGAGCCGCCCTGGCATAACGCGCCCCGAACACGTTGACGACACCTTAACCATCTATCCGATTAGCCAACGGCACTTTGTGAAGGGCTTGGCCGCTGCACGAGGCCTTATTACGACGGCTGGATTTGAATCGGTGGCCGAGGCGATGTACCTGAATACGCCGGTGCAGGCCGTTCCTGTACAGAGCCACTACGAACACCGTTGCAACGCTTACGACACAGTGCGCGCCGGTGCGGGTATTCGTTCGAACACATTTGACTGTTCAGCCCTATGGGCGTTTGCCCAACGCTATGAGGCCTCTTCCAATGCCTACCGTCAGTGGGTTGAGCAGGGAGCCGAGCAGCTAATTGCAACGATAGAACAGGCTGCTTATGGTAACGCGCCTGTTCCGCTATAGACGCCTGCGGCTTTACCACATGGCAGGGAGCTACAGCGCGCCATTGTTGTCTTGGTCAGTATCTTCGTCTTGGCGGGCCCGTACCGCAGCATGGCGTACGTCCTCGCCTTCAAGCATGAAAATGACACACTTGGCGATATTTTTAGCATGATCGCCCACCCGTTCAATGGCCTTGCTGGCTGCAATGAGATGTGCTGCTGGATCGGCCTGTTCAGGATGGGTTTTGCAGTAATCGACCAACATCTGAAAGTTTTCATGATGCAACTCATTCACACGCTCGTCGAACGAGGGCACTTGCTGAGCCAACGTTGGATCGCGCTCTAGAAACGAGCGGCGCGCTTCAGTAAGCATGGTATTGCAGGCTTCTGCCAATGCCTCAAACTTAGTATGTTCAATGACCTCGGGCGCATCGTATACATGGTCCGTATTTCGTGCCAAATTGCGGCAGTGATCGCCCATACGCTCTAGATCAGTGTTGATTTTCACAACCACAATGAGCAAGCGCAAGTCGATAGCAACAGGCTGATACAGAGCAAGAATACGCTCGCATTGCCGATCGATTTGCAGTTCGAGGGCGTCCACTTCATCGTCGCGCGCAATGACAGCCTGTGCGGCCTCGCGGTCGCCGTTGAGCAGAGCCTCTACACTATCGGTAAACTGCTC
>CAZZCI010000015.1:0-3491 GCA_964653015.1 uncultured Rhodothermales bacterium | reverse complement strand
GTGCGGCCTCGCGGTCGCCGTTGAGCAGAGCCTCTACACTATCGGTAAACTGCTCCGCCACGATGTCAGACATGGTGAGAAGTAGGTGGCGAAGTTCTGCAAGTTCACGGGTAAGGTTTAATCGAGACATGAAAGCAGCGTACAATGCAGAGGATGAATGAACGCACAGACTGATAGGCCCTAACGGCTCTTGTATACAGCCCGGTGTTTTCTTTCTTATGCCCCTCCTCGTATACGGTTCATGCCTCACGTTGACTTCTCTCCCGACAAATGAGAAGCATTCACACCTGTAAAAGGCCGGGGCTTGCCGCTGTCAAACTCGGGTAGGAACTCCCACTCCGATCTCTGACGCGATTGATCCTCTAACGATGGAGGGTTGTTCGTTTCCTTTGCTCACAAACCTAACCGTTTTATCATGAAGAGGTAGCCATGGGCTCGTTGACATCTACCTCAACATGATCGCTGGGCAGCGTATCGCCAGGAGCCAGCACAGGAGCAGCCAGTTTGCTAAGGACCGACACGTATTGCTCGGCCACCGCGGTCCATCCAAACGTAGCTTCGGTATGATGCACAGCACGTGCTGAAGCCAGACGTAGCTTTTCGGGCTGTCTATAGTACTGCATCACTGCGTCGCGAAATGCTGCTGGATGTTCGCTGGATACCAGATGGCCATTCTCGCCTTCGGTAATCACGTCTTGAATTCCTTCAAGACGTGCGGCAATGGAAGGGCATCCACACTGCCCGGCCTCAAGCATCACCACGCCAAAGCCCTCCATATCGCCCTCTACGGGCACGTTAGGCATGATGAACAAATCAGAGCCTCGGTACAAACGAGCCAAATCGCGGTTTGAAATCCGCCCAAGCAGTCGCACACGGTCTCCCAATTGATGCCGGTCGATAGCACGCTGAATGGTGTCGTTCTCAGGGCCATTTCCAGCAAGCCAGTAGTGCACATTATCGGGCAGCGTAGGCATGACCTCGCGCACGAACCATGCAAACCCCTTTCGCTTCACTTGGCGTCCCACGCTGCAGAGAAGTAGTGCATCATCGGGCAGTGGGTCGTTAGGAGCGCCCAGTGCGTGCTCTAATGTTTGACGCATCGTAGACCTGTCTTGAGGCGGCTCGTACCGGTCTAGATCAATGCCGTTGGGCACGACATGCACCTGCTCAGTTGGCATACCGCGTGCAATGCAAGCGTCGCCTGTGGCGCGGCTTACGGGAAGAACAGCATCCAGCGCATCAAACACGCGCGGCACGAACCACTGATAGATCGATGTGTCGAGCGTCACATCTAACCCGTGGGCAATGGTTGCCACTTTCACGTTGTGGCGGTCAAAGAAGCCGCGCAATGGTACCGCCAGCGAGGCCGTCACCATTGACGAAAAGAGCACCACATCCGCTTTGTTTTGCCGAACGGCCTGGCGGATGCGCCACGCGGCCTTCCCCAAAAAGAAGGGCACCTTATAGGGCGTCCACCGCCACGAGCTGCGCAGCAATACCGAATCCACATAGGGAGGCGCCGAGCGCGCTTGCAGCGCCTCGTGCAACTTTAGCGAAACGCGTTGCATCCCCCCTACATTCGCCATAGGGCGATTTTTAGGAGGCAGCGAATGGGAAACGTACAACAGATGCACGATATCAATACAGATAGTTAGGCAGGATGCGAGACTGCTGAAGGAGAAGCAGTTTGAGGCGCCGCATTGGCGGACTCATCCCTCTCTCCGGATAGTACGTTATCGTAGTACGTATCCATTCGCTTCAGCAACGTAGTCCAGGTGTATGACTGCGCACGATTGTGGGCAGCATGGCCCATTGCAGTGCGTTTGTCGGGTTGTACAATCAACGTGGCAAGGGCGTTGGCAAATGCGTGTACATCAGCAGGCGGGCATAAGAAGCCGGTGGTGCCATCGTTGACCAGGTCGCGGCTTCCCACGGCATCGGCGCATACGGTTGGCACGCCTGAGGCCATGGCTTCCAGGGTGACGTTTCCGAAGGTCTCCGTATCGCTTGGAAACACAAAGAGATCGCTGCTTGCATAAGCTGTTGCCAGCTCTGAACCTTCCAAGAACCCGGTGAAGCACGCCCCACTCAGCTCTGCTTCGAGATCCTGACGAGCCGGCCCATCGCCTACGATAAGCCACCGGGCGGTGCATCCACGCTGTTCCAGCGCTTTCTGGATGCGTGGTAACAGGGGCAGCCCTTTTTCCAGCACGAGCCGACTCACAAACGAAATGACCACTTCGTCGTCCTCAATGCCCTGGGCGCGGCGCCACTCCATACTTCGATGACGCGGATGAAAGCGCTCGGCGTTAATGCCGCGCTCCCACGGACGCAAACCTTTGGTAATGCCGTGGGCCCGCAGAATATCAGCCATGGCTGAGGAGGGCACATAGATGTGCTTACAACGCGTGTAGAAGTAGCGCAGATAAGCCCAGAGCACGGGCTCCAGCGTGGTGAGTCCGTAGTATTTCAGGTACGAACTAAAGTGCGTATGATATGACGCCACAACCGGACGTTCTCGGCGCTGCGCTGTGTGAAGGGCGTGCAGCCCTAGCACATCAGGCGTGGCGATGTGAAAAATAGTGGGGTCGAATGCATCGATCACGTGCTTCGCTTCTGCAGAGAGCCCAAGCGAAATCCGATAATCGGGACGCCCCGGAGCCGCCACAGAGGGGATGGGGCACATTGTACCGGCATGGTTTAGTGCGGGCGATTCAACCGTTGGGGCGAACACACGAACAGCGGTATCAGGCTGCTTCGTGAGGTGAGCCACCAGCCGGTTAAGCGTTAACGACACGCCATCAGCAATGTGGTTGTATGCTCCTGCAAAGAGTGCGACCCGTTTGGGGGCCTTGGCCTCTTCCGGAGATACAGAATGCGATGCAAACATGTGGGAGGGGACCCAATCTTAAAAAAGCAATAGTCCTCTAGCGCAGGCGCTAGCCGAACATTATCTACGCAAGCAAACGTACGGGTGGGGGTAATCCGTACGGCCGAATTATACGCAGTGCGTGTGGGAACGCCACGCGTCTCAGCCTGCAAAACACACGCCAACGGTGGATTGCAAGCTGCTATGCCGGCGCTTTTTGTAGAATTATGGCGTGTATGTGGTGCCGCTCAACTCGCAACGAAGGTAACACACATTTTATGAGTTGCCACGTTCTTCATAATTGACATACCGCAGTTCACGCGAGCCCCATACAACACCCGCTTGCATCGGAAACGATTTGCATCTCTGCCATATGCGAATACCCCGAGTTCGCGAGATCGTATTGAATCCCACTCAATTAAAAAACGGTAGCGGTAAGATGTTAAGTGGTCTACATCATCGCGACTCGCTCAAACCCCCTCTCCCTTATTCCGCTTCGCTCCATCAGTCGCCCTCCGGGCTCGTGTCGGGTTTCTCCCCCTTAGCCAACTAGTCCTTGCACATAATTTTTTCTTCGCTATGTTGTTTATTTAAAGTTAGTTGTCTCCACCGCCCGTTCAAT
>CAZZCI010000014.1:17809-19192 GCA_964653015.1 uncultured Rhodothermales bacterium | reverse complement strand
TCAGCAGTCACTAACAGGCGGGTGATAGCGACGATGTCGTGTGGCTGTCCATAGGATCGTGTTAAAGCAACCGCCCGCCTAACTACATGATTGACGTTCCTTAGCCAAACATCATGAGCAACACGACTGTAGCGGCAAATGAAATGATTACGAGCGCTCCCATAACCAACGCTGCAGTAGAAGAGGTCTGCGCTGTGTGGAATGGCACTTCCACTTCGTCCTCTGCTGTTGGGGCCTGTCCTGACTGGGTCGAAGCGGTTTTTGAGGGAGAGGCTTTGGCTTTTTTGGAAGCAGCCGATGTCTTTTTTTCTTCAGCCGACTGGCTTGCGGTAAACACAGCAGGCTCGCTCCACGCACTAGAGGCATCTTCGGCCCGAACGCGCCAGTACCAGGTTGAATTGTCAATCGGCAAGAGCCCTGAGAGCTCGGTTACTGTAGTGTCCTCTACGGTAAAGTCGACATGTAGCTCGTCGAACTGCTTACGGTCGCTCACCTGCAGACGGTACGTGGTAGCCCCTGGAAACGCGCTCCAGTGAAACTCGGCCATCCGACCATCTACCGACGCCCCATTGCGTGGCGATTGGGGGCGGGGCGCTGAAGGCGAATCAGAAAGCGAGGGCTGTGATGTTTCAGTCGAAGACGATGGGGGCATAGGTAATCTATTCGATGTAAGTCAAAAAGGACGTTAAGACGAAGCCTTCGTATTGTTCGCCCCGGTATCGTCCGACTCGTCGGAATCGGGTCGTTGGGGCTCGGGTACGTCATCATCTATAATCACACGCATGGCCGGCGTTTCCACATCGTCATACTGCCCGGTACGAACCGACCACACAAACCCGGCCACGCCCATTCCGGCCAGGAGAATCGCCAACGGAACCAAAAGGTACAAAATGTTCATAGTGCAGTGGAAGGCGTTTGTGCAACGGATACCGAAGCGGTTCCTGTTGTTGTAGCACTGGATTGCTCGGGTATCGGATCGGCTACACGAAAGCTACGCTGCAGAATCGAGGCCGTAACAACAACGAGTGAGCTTACGGGCATAGCCACAGCAGCAACCAGCGGCCCTACAAATCCCAACAAAGCGGCAGTGCCTCCTAGAAGGTTATACAACAGCGAAAACGACAAGGTGCCTGTGATCGTGCGCATTACGTTGGCGGCTCCATCGAAAAGTTCGTTAATGGGCTGCAGTCCTTGTCGCGTCAAAAACACATCGGCGGCCACCAGGCTCGGCGTGGCGCCTCCATCTACCGCGATTCCAATATCGGCCTGCTGAAGCGCCCCAGCATCGTTTACCCCGTCGCCTACCATAGCTACGGTATGCCCATCTTCGCAAAGCGCAGCCACGGCAGCACGCTTTTCCTCGGGGGATACGTGGCCACGTGC
>CAZZCI010000014.1:0-17709 GCA_964653015.1 uncultured Rhodothermales bacterium | reverse complement strand
GTTGCATGTCAGGGGGATACGTTGCGTGTTGCCCTACCCAGTCGGGGCGCCCCACTCGTACATGGGCCGATGCCACGTACCCTTCCATGCCGCGCCCGGCAGTATGGTTAATGTTCGCGAGGGGGGGCAGTCCGCTGGACTCCGGGCGATAGGCGTCGGTTAGAGCTTGAGCAATGGGGTGTGTGCTCTGCGTTTCGAGGGCGGCAGCATACTGCACGGCACGTTCCGATCCATGCGTATCCAACAGAGAAAGCTGCCCTTCGGTGAGCGTGCCGGTTTTATCGAGCACAATAGCATCGACATTGCGGCACTGTTCAATGGTGATCTCGCTCTTGATGAAGATACCCGTCTGAGCAGCCTGTCCGGTAGCTACGGCCAGGGCGAGCGGGGTAGCCATGCCCAGCGCACAGGGACACGTAATGACGAGCAGCGCTACCACATTGCGCATGGCTTCGTCGGGCGCCCACATCATCCAGAGGGCGGCGGTGAGGATCGCCAGCGTGGCAACGCCTGCCACAAAGTAGCCGGTGAGGCGATCGGTGAAGTGAGCTACGCGTGCCGTTTGGGGGGCCTCTTCGCGTACCCAGGCCAGTAGCTGCCCAATTGACGACTCGGCTCCGGTGGCGTGTACCGTCACTGTAAGGGGGGCGCTCAGGTTGGTGGCGCCGCCGGTCACTTCATCACCGGGCGTGACGGGGGTGGGCTCGTGCTCGCCCGTAAGCACGGCATTGTTAACAGAAGAGCGTCCTTCAGCGACCACACCATCTACCGGGATGGTATCGCCGGGACGGATGTGCACGGTGTCGCCCGGAGAAAGGGTGTCTACGCGCACCGCCGTGGTGTTTCCATCGGGGTCCACCTGATGTGCCATGGTGGGCAGCAGCGCCAGCAGCCGGTCGCTTGCATCGCCGGCCAGGCGTCGGCTGCGCAGCTGCAGCCATCGTGCGGTAAGCACGGCTGCAATGAGCACGGTAATGGAGTCGAACCACACCTCGCCGCGTCCGGATACGGTGCCCCACACACTGTCTATAAACCCTACCCAGATGCCCAGCGCAATGGGCAGATCCATGTGCAGGTGGCGCGCGGTACCCTGCTGCCAGGCCCACTTGACAGAGGACCAGGCGCGGCGTACAAACTCGCTTCCGCCGTACAGCACCGCAGGGATGGCCAGCCCAAAGCTTACCCAGTGCGCTGCTGCGTTGAGCGTTGAGTCGATAGCATCGAGGCCGGCATAGAGGGCCAAGGCCAACAGCATGACGTTGGCGGCGAGTGCCCAGCACACGCCCACCTTCAACAGCAGGCGACGCTCTTCATGCGTGCGCGCCTGGTGCTGATCTTCGCGCACCGGATGCACGCGATACCCGAACTGGGCCAACCAATCGGCGACTTCCGTAAGCGGCGTGCGGTGTTGCTTCCACTCCAGGTGGAGCCGGGCGCGGGGCAGGTCGAGGCGCGCATCGGTGACGCCATCCAAGGCATCGGGCAGGCGCTCTACAAGCCATACGCACGCGGCACAGTGCACGCCATCCAAGAATAGCGTGATGGTGCGAACTCCGTGGTCATCGGGCGGGGCATGCTCATCGAGAAACGTGTCGGTATCCAGCTCGGCATAGACCAGCTCGTCGGGTTGCGACTGTGCGGGCTGGGGAGCCCGTTCTTGTCCGACCCCCGAAAGGCGATAGTACGTATCGTGCAACCCCGTTTCATGGAGCGTTTGATGCACCACCTCGCACCCCTGGCAACAGAAATGCGGGCCATCGGGCGGCCCAACTGGCGCTGCCCCCACAGGTAGCCCACAATGCGCACAAGGCGCATCAGCTGCCGGAGTCTTAGGCGGGGGCGAAGCGTTGACAGGGGCGGCCATACAGAGGGCTACTGATTAGAACGAAAACAATCGGTATCGGCTGGTATGCATTGGTCTGTGGGGGCTTACTCGCCGTGCGTAAACCGCACCGTATATTCGACACGTGTTTCGTCAACGGTGCCACGTACCACTGCATCCCACACTCCAGATTTAAGGAGGGGCACGGTGTGTGCGTACTCGCCAGGCGCCTCTTCCTGAAGTGGGGTTTCGTAGAACGGCACCTCGTGATGGGGCTGTCGGAGCGTTAGTGTGCCGTTACCGATGGATACGGGATGGCCCTGCGCATCCGCCAACTCAAGCTGCAAATGCGACGGTTCGTCGTCGTTGAATGCAAGCGAGCCCGTCCAGCCACGGGTTTCTCCACGGGCGGCTGTGAGCTCCTCCCAGTCGGATGTGTTCACGGTGTAGTCATCTACCATGGCCACGCCTCCATCTTTATGGGCCTGGTGTATAGTAATGCCCACTGCGGTAATGCCGATGCTCAAAATGAGCACGACGAGTCCGGGCCACGCGATATGAGGAGGGAGGATCGAACGCATAGAATTAGAAGGAGTCAGTGGTATGGGGGAAGGCGAGACGCTGCTGAGCTATCAGGAGGGCTCGGCTTCGTGGTCGAGCATGTCTGGGTCTTCGGCTTCGCGGCTATGTGGGCTCAGCATAGGGAACGGAATGCGCTGCTCGGAGCCATCATCAAACCGCAGTACGATAGTGACCTCGCGGCGTCCGTTGTCGAACGCATCGGGGGGCACGACAATCCACGCCTCCGATCGATGCATTTCCTGGGGTTGCAGCGTAATCTCATCGGGACCGACGGGGTTTACCTGCACGTTGGGGATGCCTTCGGCTCCAATGGTAAAGCGCGCTTCTTGGGCACTTTGGTTGCGCACCCGTACCCGGATGCGGTTCGCAATGTCGTCGTTGGGAAGCACGACGAACGGTTCGGCGGTTGCTCGTGCCACGTTGATGTCGTATGTGGGGCGTGTCCACAGCAAGCCAACGAAGAACACGGTGAGGACGAGCAGCGCGCCGCTGTACAGCACCGTACGGGGACGCACCAACTGGGTCGGCTCATCATTGAGCGCTTTTTCTGAGGTGTACTTGATGAGGCCCGGTTCCCAGCCCATCTTGTCCATGATGTCGTCGCAGGCGTCAATGCACTGTGTGCACGCGACGCACTCCATTTGCAAGCCATCGCGAATGTCAATGCCTGTGGGACAGGTACGCACGCACGCGCCGCAGTCGATGCAGTCGCCCAGTTCAGAGCGGTCTTTGCCGCGTCCACGCGGTTCGCCACGCTCTTCGTCGTACGACACGATGAGCGAGTCCGGGTCAAGCAGAACCGACTGGAAGCGCGCGTAGGGGCAGGTGATGGTGCACATCTGTTCCCGGAAGAATCCAAAGTCAAACAAGATGAGTGCCGTGGTTCCTGCCATCATCACGAAGTAGCCCCAATGGTCACGTGGGTCGCCCTGCATCCAGGTGAGCAGGCGTTCCCACCCTACAAAGTACGATACGAACGTATGGGCCAACGCAATGGATATGACGGCATAGACGCCCCATTTGGCTGTTTTGCGCCATGCTTTATCAAACGTAAGCGGTTCGTTGTCGCGGCGTTTGCGAACATGCTCAGCCCCTTCGATCCAACGTTCGATGGGGCGGTACACGAACTCCAGGTAGACCGTCTGCGGACACCCCCACCCGCACCAAATTCGTCCCAGTAGGGCAGAGATCAGAATAATGCTGACGAGTGTACCCAGTGCAAAGCCGAGTAAGAGGAGCGTATCGGTAGGGAAGAATGTGGTGCCGAAGAGCGTGAACTCGCGGTTCATCAGGTCGAGCAGCACCGCGGGCTTATCGTTGATCGTAATCCACGGCAGACTTACGAAGAGGGCGATTAGCCCCCACCCAATAGCTAAGCGCCACCAATAATAGAACCCTTTGCTAGGCGTAGGATAAAGCCAACGGCGGTCGCCTTCTTTGTCCATGGTAGAAAGAACGGCCTCAGGCGAATCCAGAATGCCAACGTCGTCGGCATCGATAAAATCGTTGCGAGCCATGGGGCGAAGGGCCTATATGAGAAGGGGCTGCAAGTAGGTGGTAAAGTGTTACAAATTAGTTGGAGGGAAGATTGCCTCGGGTTAATTGCGTTCGATGAATTCACCTTGAGGGTCGCGTGCATCCGGCGGATCGGTGCCTTCAATGGAACGGATAAACGCTACCATTTGCGCACGTTCTTCGGAGGATAGCTGGGCGGCAAAAGCAGGCATTCCCTGTCCACTTATGCCATCGGTAAGCACCTCGTAGATATCCACATTGGTGCCGCCGTGCATGAAGTGTTGATCCGTAAGGTTAGGGCCAATACCTCCTTGTCCCTGATCGCCATGGCAGGAGGCGCAAAGGCGTGCATAATTTTCACTTGCGGCTTCGATATGCTCGTCGATGCCCACATAGTTTTCTTCGATGTTGACCTCGGTTACTTCAAACTCGTCGCCTGCTTCTTCGGCGTAGGCTGCCCGGATCTGTTCGAGTTCGTCCAGGCTTTCGGCGAGGTCTTCCTCATAGTTGTTAATTAAGCCGACATTGATTCCGATAACATAGAATACGGCAAAGGCAACGGTGGCCCACAAGAGCCATATCCACCATCCGGGCATAGGATTATCATATTCCTGAATGCCGTCGTAGCTATGGCCTTGCATGATTTCGTCGGAGGTGCCGCCATAGAGCACCGACCCCTCGCGATCGTTGTCGTTGCGAGGAGTCTTCGAAGTGTTGGGATCGTCTGCGCGACTCATGAGGATGATCCGTTTTTGTGAGGGGGGGTATCGTCTTCGAGCGGCATGTGCCGAGCATGCTCGCGAAAGTCTTTAGGCATCCAGTACACGTACAGCAGAATGAGTATGAAGGCTATAAAAAAGGCCAGCAATCCAATTTCTGCTAGTGGCCCCGTTTCCAACGAACGGAGAATATCTTTCCAGGTCACTAAAAACCAAGCGGATAATACCATAGCACAGAGCATGTAAGTAAAAAGAGCCGTTACCCGTGTATACGGGATACGGAGGGCTACTTAGGGGGACTACTCAATTGGCATCGGCAGTAGAAGGTTGTGTGGCGTCCTGGGATGCCTCGGCTGTGGGTTCCGTTTCGCCTTCAATGTCGGTGCCTAGACGTTGGAGGTATGCGATGAGCGCTACAATCTCCTTGTCTTCGAGTCCTTCAGGCCCCCCTTGATCTACAATTTCGCGTGCAATGGTATTGGCTTGCTCACGCGCGATCTCGTCTGCGTTTTCGATTTCCTCATCGCTGTACGGAGTCCCCAACCGCTGTAGGGCGCGCAGCTTGCGTGGGAGTACGTCAAAGTTGGTTTCGTTGTCGAACATCCAGGGGTAGGGCGGCATGATGGAGCCGGGGCTCGTAGAGGTGGGGTCTTCCATATGGCGTACGTGCCACATGTGCGAGTATTCACCTCCTACGCGAGACAGATCGGGACCGGTTCGCTTTGAGCCCCACAGGAACGGACGTTCGTAGACGGTTTCGCCCGCTTTCTGGTATTCGCCGTAGCGCTCCAGTTCGTGCCGGAACGGGCGTACAGCCTGCGAATGGCAGCCCACGCACCCCTCAGCGATGTAGATGTCGCGTCCGGCCAGTTCAAGCGGTGTAAAGGGCTCTACGCTTTCAATGCGGGTTTCGGCATCACCAGCCAGCATGAGAGGCACAATTTGCACCAGCCCACCGACCAGGATGGCGACGGTGGTAAGCACAGTAAACACCAGCGGCCACCCTTCGAGGGTACGGTGCATGCCATCTTTTTTGATAAAACGGCTCATGGATTTAACAGGGGAGCTTCAGCAAAAGGGATGAACAGGTGCAGGAGCGTGCACGGTCGGGTTAGCTGTCGTCGGGGGAGGGGAGCTGCACGCGTTTCGTGCCAGGGCGTGCGGTGTCGTCCTCATCGTCGTCTTCGCTATCGGCCGATTCGGGGGCCGGTGCCGCTTCCGTGCTAGGGGCGCCGTCGCCTGCAGCGCCGTCTCCGCCCATGGTGGCCGCGACCGATGAACGGGCTGTAATTTGCGCAGCATCAGGCAGCGTATCGGGGGCATTGCGAATGGTCATGATCATGTTCACGACCATCATGAGGGTGCCGGCCAGGTAGAGCGTTCCGCCGATGAAGCGTGCCCAGTACATTGGGATGACCTGTACCACCGTTTCCATGAAGTCAGGATACATCAGGCGCCCGGCATCGTCAAAGGCGCGCCACATCAGGCCCTGCGTAACTCCAGATACGTACATGGAAATAACGTAAACGAGGATGCCGATGGTGCCCACCCAGAAGTGTGCATTGGCCAGCTTATCGCTCCACAGCGGTGTGCGCCACAAGCGGGGTAGGAGCCAGTAGATCATGCCAAAGATCATGAACCCATTCCAGCCAAGGGCGCCCGAGTGCACGTGGGCAATGGTCCAATCGGTATAGTGCGTAAGGGCGTTTACGCTTTTTACCGAGAGTGCCGGCCCTTCGAAGGTTGCCATTCCGTAGAAGGTGATGCCCACAACAAACATCTTGAGCACCACGCTATCGCGCAGTTTATGCCATGCCCCGCGCAGAGTAAACAGGCCGTTGATCATGCCTCCCCAGCTCGGCATCCAGAGCATGACGCTAAAGACCATGCCCAGGGTGGCGGCCCACTCCGGCACCGCGGTGTAGATTAGGTGGTGAGGGCCAGCCCAGATGTAAATGAAAACCAGGCTCCAAAAGTGTACAATGGAGAGCCGATATGAGAATACCGGTCGTTCAGCCGCTTTGGGTAAGAAGTAGTACATGAGCCCCAAGAACGGCGTAGTCAGGAAAAACGCCACCGCATTGTGCCCATACCACCATTGCACCATCGCATCCTGAACGCCAGCGTAGATCGGATAGCTCTCCAACGCGCCGACGGGAATGGCCAGGTTATTGCCCACGTGAAGCACCGCTACGGTGATGATCGTGGCGATGTAGAACCAGAGCGCCACGTACATGTGCTTGACGCGGCGCTGCTTCAGTGTCGCGAAGAAGTTGATCGCAAAGATGATCCAGACCACGGCAATGGCAATGCTGATGGGCCACTCCAACTCCGCATACTCTTTGCTGGTCGTATATCCAAGCGGAAGCGTGATAGCTGCCGACACGATAATGGCTTGCCACCCCCAGAAGTGAAAGCGGCTCATCCAATCGCTATACATCCGCACCTTACATAGGCGTTGCGTGGAGTAGTAGATCGCCGCAAAGATGGCGTTGCCAGCAAACGCAAAAATGACCGCGTTGGTATGCAACGGGCGCAGCCGTCCAAACGACAGATATTCGCCAAGGTTAGATTCAGGGTAGGGGAGCTGCAAGGCCAGGAGGAGCCCCACCAGCATTCCAATAACACCCCACACCATGGTGGCAATAACAAAAAGACGGGTGATCTGCTCGTCATACGAAAAGACTTCAACATCCTCCGACTGCACCCGAGGGGCTGTTGAGGAGGGGGGATCTTGAGCGGACATATATGAACTAAGCACGCTGGTGAGCGAAGGACAGGCTAACGTCGATACGTAAACAACTCGTGGTGGCGTCCGCCTTATGACAGACGATCCTTACCCCGAACGTAATGGATTAGGAACTTCGTCTGTGGGAGATCTCCCGACGCATCATTTCTCATGATGATGAAGTCGATTGTGACCGCCCCGAGGAGATGCGCGCAGGGCGCACCAAGGACCGGTGATGGGGCCGGGTTACAAAGACCGGACAGGTGGTACGGCGCAGCACATTTTCAGTGATTGGACTCAGCCCCGCCTCGCGGGGTGTACCTTGTGTGGCGGCCATAACAATCAGGCTGGTCGATTGATCTTGGGTTTCTTGTACAATGGTGGTGGCGGGGTCGCCCTGCTCTATTTTCATGCGGGGCGATTCCTGTAGCGGATGCTTCGGATGGGCATGGCGACGATACCAAGTGCGCAAGCGCCGATGCGCCGTTCGCGGGGCCATGGTCGCCGAGTCAACCGAGAGCAAGTCGGTGGGCGTCAGCGCTACATACTGTCTCCGCTGCAGCACATGGAGGAGGGTAAGCTGTGTATTGTACACCGCAGCCAACGCCTCGGCATGATGCAGCGTGGGTACCGCCTCGGGTGTTATATCAGTGGGCACCACCACCTGTGCAAATCCTGCGGTATCGGAGGGTACCTGCACCATAAGCAACGCCGCTTTGGTGCGCATAATCATCGGTTGCAGATCGGTGCATGCCATGGGGGGCGCTGGCGCCTTTGCGTCGAATCGCGAAAGCGTGATCAAGTCTACCGCATGGCGCTGCGTGTACTGAAGCCATTCATTGACTGAAAACGGACGCTCCTCCCACGCTGCTACATGGATGCGTGGGGGAGGGGGGCCGTCGGACACGTATGAGCGTACAGCGACGCGCACATCCTGCGCAGAAGCTGTTGCCTCTGAGCCCGGCCACGGCGTTACGTGCAAAGGGACCTGCAACCGACTAGCCAGCGACAACGCATGCAACAGAGCGGTGGGCTGCGCTGTGCGAGGCGTAAACGGGGCTAAGATGGAACGGGGCGATAGCATATCAGCAAACCCGAAGAATGAAGGTTAGGACGACGGCACACAACGGCTCAACAAAAAGCCGCATCGCCTACCCCCAGAAACGTAACCGAACGCCTGGATTCTTGACAGCAGGTTACGGAACGCCGGTGTGGGGAAACTGTGAAGAGGTGTGTGAGGGGGAGCCCCACAGGGGGATCGGGTATCCACGTACATAGGGACCGGGATTACGGGGGCAGCATCCGTGATAGTACGTACAGTACCTTAGATCATGCTGATGAGTACCCGGCTGGGGGCTTGCTTCATGACTCGTTTTGTTTGGATGTATATCACGTGTTTCTA
Source organism: uncultured Rhodothermales bacterium (assembly GCA_964653015.1). Taxonomy (GTDB): domain Bacteria; phylum Bacteroidota; class Rhodothermia; order Rhodothermales; family Salinibacteraceae; genus Longimonas. Next base: position 8,941 of record CAZZCI010000014.1, on the reverse strand, counting down.
TGGACACCGTACTGCTTGGGCCTCCATCGGCGGTTCGCACCCAAGTGGCCGATGCACTGGAGCGGCGTCAGCATCATATTGCCACCTATACGCATCCGCAGGCGCTTACGCTTGGGCCTGCCACCGCACCCGACTTAATTGTGGTGTGCCACCCTGAGCAGGACCCGTGCAGCTGGGTCCGCCACATTCGTGCAGTGAATCAAAATGTGCTCGTTATGGCCGTTCTTTCCGACGGCTGTCCGAAGCACATCCACGACCTGTTCTGTGCTGGGGTTGACGATTGCCTCTTGCACACGCATGAGCGTAGCTTGCTAGACACACGCATCAATGCCATTGAACAATACCGGGCCCGCTCTGCATTGCGTCCGACCCTCAACACGCCCCCAACCCCCGAGTTGGCACAAGCTGTTATCGCCGACTTGAGCCGCCGCGCGCTATCGGGCACTGAAATGGATGTGCTCATGGCGTACGCAGCTCACGTGGTGCGTCATATCGTACAAGCTGATGCCTGCAAGGTGCTAGAGCATCAGGCCGACCAACAGACCTTTTTGCTCCGGGCCGGCACCGGGTGGACCGACGTGGAACTGGGCGTTCATACAATCCACGAACGGTACAATGCGGTTCCCTCACAAGCACTCTACACGCTTCAGCAAAACCGCCCTGTTGTGGTAGAAAATATGGATGACGTGAGCAATGCCTTTTGTCTGCCTCCTTTGCTGCGTAATCAGCAGGTACGGAGTGGCGTCAGTGTGGCCATTGCCAGTTCGCCGGAGCCCTACGGGGTGCTTGGCGTGCATGCCGAAGCGCCGCGTGCCTACACCTCCCAAGAGGTTTTTTTCCTGCAGGCTGTAGCCAACGTACTGGCCGGGGCCGTAGAGCAAGCGCGCACTGAACGCGCCCTCAATGTAAGCGAAGCCAAAGCCCGTGCTATTCTCGAAACCACTGTCGATGGAATCATCACCATCGATGCACGCGGGACAATTGAATCGTTCAACGCTGCTGCCGAAAATATATTTGGGTACAGCGCTCACGAAGCAATTGGCAACAACGTAAAAATGCTCATGCCGGCTCCCTACCGCGGAGAGCACAACACCTATATTCAGAACTACCACGACACAGGCGAAAAACAGATCATCGGCATCGGGCGCGAGGTGACTGGCAAGCGAAAAGACGGCTCTACGTTTCCCATGGAGCTTGCTGTGAGCGAGGTGGCTCTCGATGATCGGATCACCTTTACTGGCATTGTGCGCGACATCAGCGAGCGACGACGGCTCGAACAAGAGATCTTGAGCATCAGTGAGGCCGAGCGCCGTCGGATTGGGCAAGACTTACACGACGGCCTTGGTCAAATGCTAACAGGCATTGGACTGCTCCACAAAAACCTGTCGGACCAACTTCAGCGCGAGGAGCATGCGATGGCCAGCGATGCTGCCGAGATCACGGACCTGATTCGCGATGCCGATCAGTACGCGCGAGACCTTGCTCGCGGGCTTACGCCTGTGGACTTAGAAGCCAGTGGCCTCACAGAAGCCCTCAATCGCCTTTCCGACAATGCCGAGCGCCTGTTCGATGTCCATTGTCGGTTTGAGGATGTGGGTACAACGCTGGTGCACAACAGCCAGGCGGCTACCCACATGTATCGAATTACGCAAGAGGCCGTTAACAATGCGGTTCGGCATGGAGAGGCGCATCGGATTCGCATTACGCTCGCGGGCAACGAGCAGCAGGTGCGGCTGCGTATCCGCGATGACGGAGCAGGGTTTGCAACGGAGGGGATAACGAACGGTGGGATGGGGCTACGAATCATGAAGTATCGGGCTCGCATTATCGGAGGCTCATTCGATCTAAATAGCGCCCCCGGCCAGGGGACGACCGTTACCTGCACACTCCCACGCAGCGCCGACCAGCCCACTACCATCCAATAACCGCCTTGCGACTCGTTTCGCTCTTTCTGTGACCCAATCCATGCTGCTATGACCTATGACATTATAATCGTTGACGACCACCCACTGATGCGCAAAGGTCTTGCGCTTTCTCTGAACGGCGAAGTCGATCTTGATGTGGTTGGCCAAATGGAAAGCGCCGAAGATGCGCTAGAAGCGATTGATGACCTCGCGCCCGATTTGGCTATTGTTGACATCTCGTTGCCGGGCATGAGTGGCATGGAACTGCTCAAACATTTGCAGGCACGCTACCCCGACATCCGTACACTTGTAGTGTCGCGCCACGATGAAGTGCTCTACGCCGAACGGGCCATTCGAGCCGGTGCCCGTGGGTACGTCATGAAGCTCGAAGCCGCCGACGTAATTGTACACGCCGTACGCCAGGTGCTCAACGGCAGCATCTACGTAAGCAATGAAATCAACGAACGCTTGCTCCTAAGCATGGCCGAGGGCGGACGCGAACGCCTCATGCAGTCTCCCCTCGAACTTCTCTCCGACCGCGAGTTGGAGGTCTTTGAACTGACCGGCCAAGGCATTAGCACCCGCGATATTGCCGAACGCCTTCACCTGTCCGTGAAAACGATCGAATCGTATCGGGCGCGCATCAAGAAAAAGCTGAACCTGGATTCAGCCACCGAGTTGATGCAACGTGCTGTGCAGTGGGTCGAAAGCGAAAGCGCCTGACAGACCCTACCGGTTTGCTGTTGCTCTGCTGAAGCCTGAACCGGTCGTACCCGCCACAATGCTGCCAACGACCTCACCCTCGTTTTTCTGCTCTGCTGCTTTCCCACACTGTTATGCTTCACCTCAATAACATTCTGTTTCCCACCGACTTCTCGCCTTGCGCGGAAGAAGCTTTTGGACATGCCATTCACCTGGCTACCGATACGGGGGCAACCGTACATGTGCTCACCGTGGTAGGCGATGAAGCCGACGATCGTCCCATGGAGTATCTCCCGCTGGAAACCGCTGACGATGGATCAGGGCTCTACTACGAGCCGGATGACGAAGACCACGACGAGCCGGTTCGCATTGTGTACCACCAGATTCAAGACACCTCACCTGCGGAAGCTATTGTAAACCGCATTGACGAGAGCGCTATCGACCTGGTCGTGATGGGAACCCATGGGCGGCGCGGTGCCGATCGGCTGCTCAGCGGCAGTGTGGCTGAAGAGGTTGTACGCCGTGCTTCGTGCCCGGTCTTCACGGTCCTCTGCCAGGCAGCCACCGACGCCTCAGATGATCCGCACCTGAAAGATACCGATCCGATTCGAAATATCGTGGTGCCCGTTGATCTTTCAGAGCACACCCCTTCCGTCATTGCTCACGCTGAAGCTGTTGCGGCCCTTTATGGAGCAACGATCCATCTGCTCCATGTGGTAGAAGACGTGGCCTATCCAACTGTGTATGGCATCGACCCCCTCACGCCCGTGCTTCCTGATGTCATGGAGCGGGCCGAAGAGTCGCTGCAACGCTATGCGCAAACGCTTCACTCCGACTCCGGACTCACCGTCGAAACGCATGTGGTTACCGGATATGCCGCACAAGACATCGTTCACAGCGCCAACGAGCTCAACGCCGATCTTATTCTGATGGGCACCCACGGGCGCACCGGTCTGCGCCGCTTTTTGATTGGGAGCGTTGCCGAAAAGGTGGTGCGCCGTACTCCCTGCCCCGTGTTCATCGTTAAGAACTTCGGCCCCTCTGTGGTCGATGATCCCGAGGCAGAAATGGCGTGATCCGTGTCGAAGGCATTCTCTTGCTGCACTGTGACATAGCACTGGAAAGACCGCCTTGGGGAGAAGAACCCGTTAACGTCTCGCCGTTACCCATGTGTCCATTTTTCAACGGAGTGGCAGGATCTGACATTATCCTCCAGTTCTCAAGCGCGGTCCATGTACGTGTCGGCAATGCGTTGGGCTGTTTCGGGGAACGGGCGAAAGGTGCAATCCAACTCCGTGCGAGCGCGTGTGGTGTTGTACTGCATCGTAGTGGAGGCCGTCTGCGCCATGCGCCGGGTGAAACGCGGTGTTGATCGCGTGATCCATGCCCAGCCTTCAGCCAGGCCACCCGCAGCGCGCAGCCAAAACGCCGGGATCTCTCGCGTTGGGGGCGGTACGTCAAACGCGTCGGCCAGCACGTTGATGATAGTACGCCACGGCAGATTCTGGCTCCCCAAAATATAGCGGCGCCCCGAGGTGCCGTGAAGCATCGCACGGCGCATGCCCGTGGCCACATCCTCAGCATCCACCACGCAGGTGCCCCCGGGTGGAACGCCAGGCAAACGCTCGTTTCGCACAGCCTCTACAAGCCGGTGCGTGCTGGCATCGGGGCGACCGGTGCCAAACACCAGCGCCGGATTTACGATGACCGCGTCGAGCCCCTCGGCCCGCCCGCGGTGTACCTCCAGTTCGGCCTCGTGCTTGGTTTGTGCGTAAGCCGAACGATGCGGTGCGTTTTGCCAATCGGTCGATTCGTCGATCGATCCGTTAGAGGTGGGACGCCCCAGAGCAGCAATGCTCGAGGTGTGCACGAGCCGCGTGACGCCCTCAGCACGAGCGGCGTTCACGACATGGGCGGTGCCGTCTACGTTTACCGGACGCAGCGACGACAGGTCGGCGCCCAGATCGACGCGGGCCGCACTGTGGTAGACATGCGTAATCCCCTTCATAGCCTGTGCTACGGCGTGGGGCTCGGTGATGTCGCCGATGGCGTGCTCTACCCGGTCGGCCGTGTCACCAAGCGCAACAAGTGGCGAACTGTCGCGGCGGAAGATGCGCACGGTGGCGTCCTGAGCCACCAACTGGCGAACAAGCGCCGATCCGACAAGGCCCGTGGCTCCGGTAACAAGAATGCGCATCGTGTAGATAAGACTGTGTGCAGAAGAGAAAACGACGCAGCGCTACGCATCCAGATCTAACTCAATGAGCAGTGCATTCTTTTCAACCGCATCGCCCTGGGTAGCGTGAATGGTGGCAACGGTGCCGGCAGCAGGAGCAGCCAGTTCATTCTCCATCTTCATAGCCTCTAGCACCACCAAGCCCTCATCGGCAGCTACCGTGTCGCCCTCTTCTACGAGCACATCGAGCACCAATCCGGGCATAGGCGCGCGCACCTCACGCTCGCCAGCCCCGGCATCCGGCTCCAGCCCAAACTCTTCGAGCAGCATGGCCCGTTCGTCTTTGACGTGCACCTCGGTCATACGCCCGTTGATGGTTACGCGATACCGGTCGTTCTCCAGCGGCTCTACGGCTGCCGACAGGCTTTGTCCGTCCACCACGAGCGACAAATAGCCGTTGCCCACACGCGCGACAGAGACCTCATGTCCGGTTTCATCAACATGGAGCGTGTTGTCGGCAACAGTGATATCGAAAGAGCGCGCATCCACATCGGCGCGGTAGGTGGCGTCGTCCATGGCAACAGCATTTGGTTTGGAGAACAAAGCACAGTGTGTATCAACATACGAACGACACGGCTCGTTCGCAGTTACACACCCCGTGAAGGTCTTATCCATTCTGGTTGCGAACACATGTCGAACATCCTTTCAGCGGACAAAGTCGTGTGGGCGTATCGGCAGGGCATGTTTCCCATGGGGGCGCCCTACACGCAGGCGATTGATTGGTATTCGCCAGATCCACGGGGCATCATTCCATTGGATGAGTTCCACATGCCCCACAACCTAGCTCGGCATGTGCGGCGAGGCACGTTTGCGGTGCGCTGCGATACGGCGTTTGAGGCGGTCATTGAAGGGTGCGCCGATCGGGAAGAAACGTGGATCACTGAACCGATCAAAACGGTGTTTACGGAACTGCATACACGCGGACAGGCCCACAGCGTAGAGTGCTGGTCGGGCGATACGCTGGCCGGAGGATTGTACGGAGTCGCACTTGGTGGCGCCTTCTTTGGCGAGTCCATGTTTTTTCGCGAGTCGTATGCGTCGAAGGTGGCACTTGCGCATCTGGTACGCCAACTGCGTGCCGGCGGCTACGTGTTGCTGGATACGCAGTATACCACCTCGCACCTAGAGCGCTTTGGCGCGCAAGAAGTTACACGCATGAACTATTTGCACATGCTGCGCGATGCTCTCAGTCGCTCCCCCACCTGGTGGCCGCTGCCGAATGAACCGTTCGACACCCTTCCGGATATGAAAGCTGAATACGCCCCCGACAGGTCCTCCTGAATCTGCATCTGCTGCCTTATGCCTCATGTGTTGCTGCCCACCGCGCTGTCGTTGCTGCTCATTGGCCTCGTCGGCTGTGCCGATGCGTCGGATATAGAAGAGATGACCCCGGCCCCCGAGGCCGAAGCGGCGGCTACAGCGCCCCCGGACTCGGTAACCGAAGCGCGCTTCGAATCCCTCATGACCGAAGCACGGTCTGCGCGTTGGCATCAAAATGCGCTGGGCGAGGTGGTGCAGCAGGTCGGTCTTCAGTTTTTAGAGGCGCCGTACCTAGAGCACACCCTCGATGAGGGGCCCACCGAAACATTGGTAACACGCCTCGATGGATTTGACTGCGTGACGCTTGTGGAGGCGGCGTTGGCAATCAGTCGCGGTATTGTGCAGCAAAACTATGATTTTGATACCTTTGCTGGCCATATTCAGGATCAGCGGTACCGAGGCGACGCTACTCCGGGCTATTGTGCTCGGCTCCACTACTTTAGCGAGTGGATTGCCAATAATCACGAGCGGGGCGTCATCGAAGACATTACGGAGGAATTGGGCGGCGAAAAGGTAGATCGTCCGCTCGTGTTTATGGGAGAAAATCGCGATGCATATCCACGCTTTGCTGAAAACGACAGCCTGTATGCGTGCATCGAAGATATGGAAGCTACCCTGCAGGCCACGAATCATCACTGGCATGTTATCCCGGAAGACGATATCGAGGCGGTGGCCGATCAGATCGAGGCGGGCGATATCATTGGGCTGGCTACTGATATCGACGGCTTAGATATTGCGCACACCGGCTTGGCCTACCGGGCTGACGACGGATCATTGGGGCTGCTGCATGCCTCGCTCCAAGGGGAAGTCCTTGTTTCGCCCGATCTTCAATCCTACATCAAACAGATCGACCATCAGACTGGTATCGTGGTAGCGCGCCCGCTTGCCCAGTAGCATACGAGTGGCGCACTCCTCCACTGCTTTTTGCACCAATGACTCGTTTCCATGAAAGACATTCAACGCATCGGTGTGTACACGAGCGGCGGCGATGCTCCAGGTATGAACGCGTGCTTGCGTGCGGTGGTGCGCACCGCATTGGCCAACGACCTTGACGTGATGGGCATTCGGCGTGGCTACGAAGGCATGATCGATGGCGACCTGGTTGAAATGGACCGCCGCTCGGTCTCAAACATCGTGCAGTCGGGCGGCACTGTGTTGAAAAGTGCGCGTTCCCCTGCCTTTAAAGAGCCCGAGGGCCGTGCTCGTGCGGTAGAGGTGCTCGAAAAGTATAAGATCGACGCCTTAGTGGCCATTGGAGGCGATGGGACGATGCGTGGCGCGCAAGCGCTGCACGATGAGCATGGCGTTCCCGTGGTCGGCTGCCCTGGCACAATCGACAACGACCTGTACGGCACCGATACAACAATTGGATACGACACGGCGCTGAACACCGCCATTGAAAACATCGACCGGGTGCGCGATACGGCGGATGCGCACAACCGGCTCTTCCTTATCGAGGTGATGGGGCGCGACGCCGGATTCATTGCGTTAAACTGCGGCATTGGCGGCGGAGCAGAGATGGTGCTCATCCCCGAAACCATCACCGAAATGGATGTCATCAAAGAGCGTATTCACTCGCTCATGTCGGCCCAGCGCCGTTCTACCATTGTGGTGGTGGCCGAAGGCGACGAGCTCGGCGGGGCGCGTGGCATCGAGCAAGCACTGCTCGAAGACGACGCGTTCAGCGATATTGATCTACGCTCCACGATCCTCGGTCATATTCAGCGGGGCGGCTCTCCCACTGCCGGCGACCGCGTGCTGGCCAGCCGTCTGGGAGTTGGAGCTGTCGAAGCGCTGCTCGATGGCCATTCATCGGTAATGGTTGGCTTGGTCAATAACGAAGTAAAACTCACGCCGCTGCGGAACGTGTGGGGACGCAAAAAGAGCATCGATTATGACCTGCTGAAGCTTACTCAAATTCTGAGCTAATGTGGGGCTACGTTGTAGCCTGGCCACGTAACGTCATAGCTATAGCGCGGCGGGCCATGACCAATCGATCGACGGAAAACGTCCCGGAAATGTCAAACCCAGAAATGCGGCATCGGTCCTTCGTCCTGCGCTTTGTTATACAGTCCGAAGACATTACCACTTGGCAACAGAACGAAAACTTTTGCGCTCGGTCTGCTTTTATTTAGACGAGATGGTTTTCGAAGCTTGCTGGTTTTGTTCTTTAGCTACTGCTGGCTAAGTTTTAGACTACAGAGTTTTTCTTTGCGATCACCAGATTGCCAAGGTTCGTTGGTAGCGGACTTGAATAACTTTCAGACCCGTCGCAACGCAGACCCAGTACGTTTAAATAGGTGGCGCTTTCCACCGTACAACAAGCCACTGCGACTTCTGTACCTGAATAGATAATGAATATAGTGAAAGAAGTACTCAAAGATACAGCTTCGCTGGAGGAGGTTCAGGAAGCTTTGGTTACAGCCAGATCTTACCCTGTGTTATCAGATCCAGGCTTGGATGTTGTTTCCAAAGCAACAGCATCTGACTTCAAGAACGCATTGAAGCATATCAGCGAGCTTCGAACGAGAGGAAAGATCACTGACGACGATTTTACGGAATTGGTCTACTTGGTCTGTGTGTCATACATAGAGCACGAAGTAGAAGACAAGATCAGGGATTTGTTTGATAACAAATTTAACAAGGCTTTTCAACGCAGGTTGTCACCGTCTAAGTTACATGAGATGCTATGAGCAAAGAGCAAAGCGATCCCTCTAGAAGAGATAAAAAAGAGAGCCAGCCAGAGGATGAGAACTCTTTAGGGGAACGTCTTCCGGAG
>CAZZCI010000013.1:0-19545 GCA_964653015.1 uncultured Rhodothermales bacterium | reverse complement strand
GCACAGCCCGGCACCCATACGCGAATGGGGGTTTCCTTATTTTTATCGGCGTATATGGCGGGAAGCACCTGGTCATGCAGCGCGTTGAATGCCTCTGGATTCCGAAAGAAACTGCTAACGCTGATCAAGAACTCTTTTCGCAAGCGCCGTGCTTCGGCAGGTTCTTTTTCGATAAGATCGAGGTAGGCGGATAATGAGGGCACCTGCCGTACCTGCATGCGACGCTGAATGCGCCGCAACATCGTTGGCCGTTTGTACCGGTTGAAGTCTTGCCCGGTGTGCATACGCACCTGAGCAAAAATGGCGCGCAGCGTCTCCTGCATGTCGTCGCCTATATCGTTGGGGGCATCTACCGTCTGCAGCGAATGCACGGTGTTGTTTCCTGTCTCAATACGCTCGGCCAGTTTTGCAGCCGGGAGCACAAAGTCGGCTCCTTGCAGCAGTTCGATGGCAGCGCGGGGCATGCTATCGTATCCTGCTTCATCGGGAGCCTGCACTCCTGTAAGGCCGCACTGTGCTGCAATGGCGCGCATTCCCACGGCCCCGTCGCTGCCTGCCCCAGACAGAATGACGCCTACTGTCTTCAAGGAGGACTGCGCCAACGAGCGAAAGAAATGGTCAATGGGCGCAATCCGTCCATTCGGGTTCTCGAATGCTGCGGAGATCAACGTGGTGCCTTCCAAATCGAGCGTATTACCCGGTGCCACAACGTAAACGTGCCCCGCTTTCATCTCGGTAGAATCCGTCACCTGACGCACGGGCATTGAGGTGCAGTGCTGAAGCACCTCGGCCAGCTCGCTTGATTGATCGGGAGACAGATGCATAACGACGACAAAGGCCATATCTGGGGCTTCCGAGAGGCCTGAAAAGAACTGCTTCAGGGCTTCAATGCCACCTGCCGAGGCACCTAATCCCACCACACGAAGGCCTGGTGCCGTATCTTCTTCAGAGAGCTGAGTAGTCGCCATAGCATTTATTGTACGTATGGAAGGGGGCGCGTGCCAATGTACCTGTGTGGGTGAGGGCGTGCTGCGTGAGGGTGTTTATTGGGAAGGGGACGAAAGGAGCATGTACCGCCACCCATGAAGTGAATTGGAGATGATAGATATATTATATTAAATGCGGTTTTAATGTCATTGTTCAAAATATATTAAACAATGGCATAAGGAGTTGATTTTGCGGATCAGATACTACTGAGGTGCATCCTCACACAAACGAAAAAGCGCCCTGTCCATCTCCGAACAGGGCGCATGCTGATTGCTCCACACGTGTGTGTATCTGTTTAGCGCGGCTCAGTGGCCGCCCGGGATATCCGCTCCGCTTCTGATCCCGGGCTACAGAACGACGCGATGTGAGTCAAACCCATAGCGGGGGACCGCTTGCGTCCCCGGTGATCTGTGGCATGTCGCTAAACACGTACACGTGGTACACGTCAAATGTGCGCGCTATGCAGGCTCACCTGCAGAGGCTTCTTCCAAGGCGACGCCTTTCAATCCCATGGCGTTGTAGGTGGCGCCTTCGAAAGGCTCCAGCGTTGATTGGATCTCGTTCATGATGGCTTCGGGCCCCTTCGTATACGACAGATCGAGCCCCAGGTCACTCGCAATCTCGGGGATCGATTCCCATCCGGGTTTGCAGTTGACTTTGTTGGTCTCGTCGTGCCAGCGGTCGAACGGCGTGCCGTGCTCGTCTTCGCGGCTGGTGCCCATCTCCATCATAAGCGTGCGGTTTACGCCCTGAATGGCTTTGGCCGGACGCACACGTTGGGCACGTCCGTCTTGGTTTACGTACGTGCCTACCGTTTCAACCACCATAGCAGCGGGCAGGGCCACATTGGCCGCCGGCAGCGTTTCGTTGGTGGTGTTGTAGTAGTGGAGGATTACGTTTACATCGTTGAGGTCGGCCAGCGCGCACAACTCGGAGGCTACCGGATCGTCTTCGAGCACGTAGAGCACATCGACTTCGCCGTTCTGGATGCGTGCACGCAGCATCTCAAGATCGGCTTCGCGGATGCCAAGGCGTTCGCACCCTTGCGCATTGGGCGTTTTGTCGTCGGTGATGAGCCAGTCGTCGCCGGCGCCGGGTTTGATGTGGGGGATGTACACCGGAGCCTCGGCGCCAAGGTGATCGGCAATTTGGGTGAGCAGGTAGTTGTCTTCGACGGTGGCATAGGCGGACCCAAGGAATTGGATCCGGTCGCCATCGGCGGAGCCGAGCAGGGCAGCGGCCTTGGCGTAGGCTTGCGTCCAACTGGCCTCTGTAAGGGCGCCATTACGACGCACTTGGGGGCCTTCGGGACGGTCATCGTTGAACCGCTCGTAGCCCAAGCGATCTTCGTCGGGGAGCCAGTATTGGTTTACGTCCATGTTCTGGCGTGGGGTGATGCGCAGCACTTCATTGTCGCGCACCCAATACTCGCAGTTGGCGCCCGTGGCGTTGGTCGTAACGATGGAAGGCGACGAGGCCATCTCCCAGATTCGCGCTTTGAAGCGGAAGTCGGAAGAGGTGAGCGCCCCTACCGGACACAGATCGATGGTGTTCATCGAGTAGGCGTCGTCAAACTCTTCGCCCGGTGCCGTGATGGGGTAGTTCTGTACACCTCGATTGCTGATGGTAAGCTGTCCGCTTTCGGAGATCTCATCCGTGAAGCGGGTGCAGCGCGTGCAGTTGATGCAGCGCTCCGCATCCAGCGTAACGCGGGGGCCTAGCTTCACGCGCTTGGGCTTGTGCACCTTTCGAAACTCAAAGCGCGACCCTTCGGGGCCGTACTTGTACGCCTGAATCTGCAGCGGGCAGTGCCCGGCCTGGTCGCAGATGGGGCAATCGAGCGGGTGGTTGATGAGCAGGAACTCCAGCGTGTCTTTCTGCGCCTCGCGCACGTCTTGCGCCGTACGGTGGGTCTTCACGACCATGCCGTCTTGCACATCAATGGTGCAACTGGTTTGCATCCCCGGCATGAACTGGATGTTGGGGTTGCCGTCTTCGTCGAGCACGAGTTCGCCGGTTTCGCGGTCGCGCTCGGGCGTGCCCACCTTCACCAGGCACTGGCGACAGTTGGCAGGAATAGACATCGCCGGGTGGTAGCAAAAGTGCGGCAGCTCCACACCCTGATCCAGGCAGAACTGAAGCAGTTTGTGTTGGCCTTCGTACTCGTAGACGCGGCCGTCAATTTCAACAGTAGGCATAACCAGGGACGATAAAATGGATCAACAAAAACAGCGGGAAAAGAGGTGGGCTACACGTCATCGAAGCCCGTATCGTGGGCGGAATCGTCCGCGTCGTCGGCAGGGGGCGTTACGTGGATGCCATCGGCCACCAGACGATAGCGCGGGGCATCTTCGTCGTCGGACTCCACAGGTGTTATGTGACCGGCGGCAACGGCCCATCCGCGCACATCGGTGGACACGGTAAAGGTGTACTCGTCATCGGCGGTGCGGGCCACATCGATGCGTAGCGGCAGTTCGGCGCCGGTGTCCAGAGCGATCCAGCACCCGCGGTTTGCGCATACCTGGGTGATCTGCCCTTCAACCACTACGTCTTGGTCAACATAGTCGGCAGCATGGTCCCTCAGCGTAGAGGCGGGGAGTGCATCAGCCAGCGATACGGCTTCGCCGTACTGCGTACCTACATCTTCGGGGGCATCGGATGTGCAGCCGGCCCATACGAACAGGCTAGCGATCAGTAAGGCGGGAAGACACCAGCGGGATATACGCATAGCTTGGCAGTGTGGGGGGAGATCGATAGCATGGAATACTTAGGCGGTGGCTGCGGCTCCAGAGGAGAGGTCAGCACCGGTGGGATGAACAGACGGCTTGCACTTGGCCTCGAAGTCTTCACGGAAGCGTTTCACCGTGTTGCGCACCGGCCAGGCAGCGGCGTCGGCAAAGGCGCAGATCGTACGGCCCTCCATCTGATCGCACAGATCGAGCAGCAGATCGAGGTCTCGCATGTTGCCCTCGCCATTGTCGATGCGGGTTACAATGCGTTCGAGCCAGCCGGTACCCTCGCGGCAGGGTGTGCACTGCCCACAGCTTTCGTGCTGGTAGAAGTGCGTAACGCGGCGCAGGAACGACACCATATCGGTGTCTTCATCAAGGATGAGCATGCCAGCGGTTCCCATCATAGAGCCCGCTTCTTGCAGGCTCTCGGAGTCCATTGTAACGCCTTCAATCTTATCACCACGCAGCGGCGGTACCGATGAGCCTCCGGGAACGACGGCTTTCACGCCTTTATCTCCGATGACGCCTTGAGCCACCTCGTCAATCAGGTCGGTGATAAGCATCCCCGTGGGATACTCATATACGCCGGGCCGATTTACGTGTCCGCTAATGCCATAGAGAACCGGGCCGGGGTGGGCTTCGGCGCCGGTATTGGCAAACCAATCGCCTCCCTTTTCAATGATGAGCGGGACGGCTGCGAGCGTTTCTACGTTGTTAATGGTTGTTGGACTGGCCCACAAGCCTTTCTGGGCGGGGAAGGGCGGCTTGTAGCGGGGGTAGCCGCGCTTGCCTTCGAGGCTTTCCATGAGGCTGGTTTCTTCGCCACAGATGTAGGCGCCTGCCCCTTTGTGTATGACAATATCCATGGAGAAGTCGGTCCCCATGATATTGTCGCCCACATAGCCGTTGTCGTAGGCCTTCTGCAGTTCCGTCTCCATCAGGCGGATCCAGTCGGCATACTCGCCGCGCACGTACACGTAGCAGGCGTCGAGCTGCATGGCGTATCCGGCAATCAGGATGCCCTCGAACATGAGGTGCGGGTTGTACTCCATGATTTGCCGATCTTTGAACGTGCCGGGCTCGCTCTCGTCGGCATTGCAGGCGAGGTAGCGGGGCCGGTCGTCGGGCGGGGGCATGAACGTCCACTTCAGGCCGGTTGGAAAGCCGGCGCCTCCGCGTCCGCGAAGGTTGGAGGTTTTGACCTCGTTGGTGACCGACTCGGGCGTCCAGTCGTTTTCCTTCAGCACCGCGCGCAAGCGATCGTAGCCATTGGCTTCGGCTTCGTAGACGTCAAGGCGGTGCAGGTCACGAATAGGAGGCAGCAGCACGCGTTCATACGAACGCCAGTCGCCAGCCTTGCTGGAGGCAGCTCCGTTGTTGAGTTCCATAGCAATCGGGGGAATGAGGCTTAAAGCAAGAAGGTGAGGCGGACCGGTACAGGTGGTTTATTCAACGGAGGAGGGGGAGGCAGGTTGTATCCATTGGGCCAATGCTTTGAGGCGGCGGTTGCGTTGGTGCCAGTTCATGACGAGGTACGTGGCGGCGCCTCCGTGCAGGGCGGCAAACAGGCATGCGCCCATCATAACGCCCAGGATTTGAGGAGCCGACAGGGAGCTTGCATCCACAAGATACTGGTACATGAGCCCGGCCGGCAATAAGATGGCGAGCAGGCCCATCACGCCGCTGAGGCTGTAGATCCAGACGCGTTGCTTTTTCCACTCAGCACGTAGGCTTTGGACCGCCGCATAGCCCTGTGTTTCCACAGCAGCGCGTTCGCGGCGGCTAAGGCCGTGCATGAGCGCGTCGGGAAGCGTGCGCGGATCGGGCATAATAGGGCAGAGCGGTGCAATGATTAGCGAGTGGCTACCGAGCGTGGGGGGGTGGTGTACGTTTCGGTGGCCTCGGCGTCAGAACGGCGGTTGCCGCCCATTTCATCTTCATCTTGTGGCAGCGTGATCGACACAAACGGGGGCATCTCGCCGTCTTTGAGCGATTCGACCAGGTCGTCGATCTTTTCTTTCGTAAGGTTGTGCACGTACGGGCCGTTGGTAACCTGCATCATCGGGGCCGAGCCGCAGCATCCAAGGCACTCCACTTCTTTGAGTGTAAACAGGCCGTCGTCGGTGGTTTCTCCGTTGTGGATGCCGAGTTTCTCTTCCAGATAGTACAGCATGTCGTAGCCGCCCATCATTTGGCAGGAGAAGCAGGTGCACACATCCAGTACGAATTTGCCCTGCTCTTTTTTGTAGTACTGCGTGTAGAAGGTGGCGACGCCAAACGCGCGGGCATAGTCCATGTCGAGCGTATCGGCGCAGAACTCGATGACCTCGGGCGGCAGGTAGTCGAACTTTTCCTGCGCCATCCAGAGCACGCGCATGATAGCCGCTTTGGGGTCGGGGTACTGGGCTTTGTAAGCCTCAATGCGCTCCGTTTCCTCGTCGGTCCACACGAGCTCGTCGTCGGGGATTTGCTGCTCGGGGTTTTGATCGGGCAGCGGAACGATGGGGCGTTCGATATCAAATTCGGCCATGCTGTACGTGTGTACGTGTGAAGGTATGTAGGTATGGATGTAGGCGTGGATGGGTGGGAGGCATGGAGGCAATTATGAATGGATGTTGGGTGTCATCCATTGCCTGCATGGAGGTTTTTCTTTCACACTTCCAGCCCCATCACTCTTACAAACTTACTTGTCGGCCTCGCCCATAACCGGGTCCATGGAGCCGATAATGACAACGGTGTCGGCCACGAGTGAGCCCTCCATGATGTACTCCATGCCCTGCAGGTTCGTGAACGAGGGAGAATTGACACGCATGCGCTCGGGGCGCCCGGTGCCGTCGGAGGTCAGGTAAAAGCCAAGTTCGCCTTTGGGGCTCTCAATGGCGTGATAGGCGTGGGCTCCTTTCGGGGCCACGGTGCCTACGTCGGTGTACATGAAGTCGTGAATCATGCCCTCCATGGAGTAGTAGACCTCCTCTTTCGACGGATACGCCTGTTTGGCATCGTCGGAGCGGATGGGGCCTTCGGGCATGCGCTCTAGGCACTGCTCGATAATACGGATGCTCTGGCGCATCTCTTCCATGCGCAAGAAGTAGCGGGCCAGGCAGTCCCCTTCTTCGCGGACGGGCACATCGAAATCGACATCTTCGTACCGGAGGTATGGCTCGAAGCGGCGGATGTCATACTTCACGCCAGAGCCGCGCAGGTTCGGGCCGGTCATGCCCAGCTCGATGGCTTCCTCGCGCGTGATGCGGCCTACGTCTTTGTTGCGGTCGATCCAGATGCGATTGCGGTTGAGGAATTTCTCCCAGCGCGAGAGCTCTGCGTCGAAGCTCTCGGTGAACGCACGAATCCGCCGGATGGCTTCGGGGGAGATGTCGCTAGCGAGGCCGCCAATGCGGCTGTGGCTTACGGTGAAGCGCGCTCCGGCGACCTCGTCAAAGATGGAGTAGATGTCCTCGCGCTGCTGGAACGTCCACAGAAAGCCCGATACGGCACCGGCGTCCATGAGTCCCACGCCCAGCCACAGGCAGTGTGAGGAGATGCGCGCCAACTCGCACATAATCATGCGGATCCATTGGGCGCGCTCAGGCACCTCAATGCTGGCCAGCTTTTCTACGGCCAGGCACCACGCCACGTTATTGGAATAGGGCGACAGGTAGTCCATGCGGTCGGTGTACGGCATGAACTCCTGGTACGTCTTGTGCTCCGCAAGCTTTTCGATGCCACGGTGCAAGTAGCCGATGTCGAGTACCGCTTTTTCGATGGTTTCGCCATCGAGCTTGACCACACAGCGCAGTACGCCGTGGGTAGCTGGGTGCTGCGGCCCGATGTTCAAGATCATGCGGTGCTCCAGCGGATCGGGTGCGGCCTCGGCAACGGCACCGTCGCCCTGGATGTTGGGCACGTCTTCGCCCTTGGCGGCAGCCTCCGCTGCCCGTTTCTCTTCGATCCAGGCGTGCTTGCTCTCAAGCCGCTCGTACAGCTTCTTATTGTGCTTGGGCCAGAACCGAAAGTTTTCGCCCAGGTCGTGGCCCGGAAAAGACGGAGTGTTTGCCATATCTGGAGGAGAACGGGGTGGTCAAGAAAAACGGAAACGGGGCTCATAAGGGGCTGGCTCCCGTATGGCTGGGGGCGCTACGCATCACTCGTCATCAGAGGACACGCGCGGTTCGTCGTAACTCTTTACCGGCTTGGAGCCGTGGGCCGCAGCGAAGGGGTCCATTGTAAGCTCGCCATCGGGGACTTGCGGGGGTAGCGGCAACGATCCCGGTACGCCCAACTGCGGAAATTCTTTACGCAGCGGATAGTACTCGAAGTCCTCGGGCATATACATGCGGCGCAGGTCGGGGTGGCCATCAAAGATGAGCCCCAGCATGTCGTAGGCTTCGCGCTCATTCCAGTTGGCAGAGCGGTACACCGGCGTTACTGTGGGGACATGCAGATCGTCCTCGTCCACCAGAATCTTGACGCGCAGGCGCTGTTTGGCGTCGAAGTTCACGACGTTGTAGAACACTTCAAACCGATCTTCGCTGGTGAATCGATCGGTGCCGCCCAGATCCGCTAGATAGATGAATCCTTGCTCTTCACGCAGGAAGCGCATCACCTCTAGAATCTGCTCTTTGGGTACGTATACCGTGTCCTCATTGGCATACGTTTCAACGGGCCCAATTGCGTCGTCTCCGAACTCATCAATGAGGGCGTTGATTACGTCGGGCACATGCGTGGTTGCTTTAGCATGCGGATTTTCTTCGCTGCCCGAAATGGCGGTATCAGCCGGGGTGTAGTGAAACTGAAGCACCTCCGGCTCGTGCTGGTCGCTGGAGCGGTTGGGCGAAGTCTCGGGAGAGTCAGGCATGGAGGCAGTGGAAAAAGCAATACAAGCAGAAGCGGCCCGCAAGCACATCAGTTACGCACTGTGCGTAGGCACTTGTGTGGGTGGGGTTTTGGGCTTCTCTAGCTGGCCGGGGTAGTGAAGCGTGTTTTCGGGGATCAGGGGGGCGTTCTCGTAAGGATCGCCCGATGTGTAGTCTTGCGTGATGGTGTACTCGTTTCGGATCTTCTCTTGGATGTCCATGAGTGCGTGCAGCACGGATTCAGGGCGAGGGGGACACCCCGGAATGTAGACATCTACGGGTAGGAAGTTGTCGCATCCTTGTACAACCCCGTAGCAACGGTGCATGCCGCCGGTGGAAGCACAGGCGCCCATGGCGATGCACCACTTCGGGTCGGCCATTTGATCCCATACGCGCCGGATGGCGTGACTCATTTTGTAGGAGACCCATCCAGCCACAATCATCAGGTCGGCCTGGCGTGGTGAAAAGCGCATGGCTTCGCTACCAAAGCGAGCCGAGTCGTACTTTGGGCCCGCAAACGCCATCATTTCGATAGCGCAGCACGCCAGTCCCATGGGCATGGGCATCAGCGAGTTAGAGCGTGCCCAATTCACTACGGCATCAACGCGCGTAGTAAAAAAATTGTCGCCGCCACCACCAAAGGAAGAGGAACCAGCCATATCAGGTCAAAACAGTCTGTGAAAACAAGACAATACCGGAAGCGAGAGCGGCTTGAAGGGCCACTCTGCAACGGGGATAAATGGCGAGAAAACGCTCACCGTTAGGATCGTATCTAATGATACATGGTCTCCCCCTGTTTCGCAGCGCAGGGGGAAGATATCCCGATTTCCACCGCGTACACAGCTACCGTTGCGACATTTTAACGCTTGCTTGCTGACGCGATGTGCATCTAAGGAAAGGGGGGACAGCGACATTCTCTCTTGAAGGCCTCGGGCAGGCATGTCGCCCAAAGCGTATGCCTGCCACACGCAATTTTAAGGCAGTACTTTTGGGGACGCCCTCGTTTGGGTGGCAGTCCCGTTTGGCACCGCCGGACGCTACCGGCTGCAGCTTTGCTGCTGCGGGCCGAGTTGGGCCGGTCTAGTGCCAACCCAAGCAGGGGCTTAGTCGAAGTCGAGGCCGCCTTTCTTGATGTCGTAGACCAGCCCGAGCGTCAAAATTGAGATAAACAGGCCTGCTACGATCAATACACCGATGGTTGCAACGGGGCCGGCTTCAATGAACTCGTGGAAGCTTACGGCCCACGGATACATGAACACCACCTCCACATCAAACACGATGAAAATCATCGCGATGAGGTAGAACTTGACGGAGTACCGCTCTCGCGCTGAACCGACCGGATCCATCCCGCTCTCGTACGGGGTCACCTTTATTTTGCTGGGCCGATCGGGGCCAAGCAGTTCGGCAGCCGCCAACAGCGTGAGGGCAAGCCCCAACGCGATGACGATCATTACAAAAAGCGGAACGTATTCGACAAACATGGGCGACGTAGGTCGATGATGGCATCCTGCTAGTGGGCCTGCCAACGATAGCTTGGTGCTACAGCAGGGTGAAGCATACCCATGCTACCCAATCCCTACCTTGGATGCAATACATTGCCGCATTTCCATTCCGAAGAGCCGGTAAAGAAGTGCGTGATCCCCCGGCTTATCTGTTGTTCTTCGAGCGCACTGAACATTTGAGGGCCTCCGTCCTATCAACGTTTCCGCTGTTGTTACGCATCTGCTTGTCTTATGCCCACCACCACCCAGCTTCATATTGGCGATGCCGCGGCTATGGATGCCGTGCCTTCAGAATCGGTGGATCTAATCGTAACATCTCCCCCCTATCCCATGATTGCCATGTGGGACGACCTGTTTGCAGCGTGGGCGCCCGAAAGCCAGACCGCGCTCAAGCACGGCCGTCCTCACGAGGCGTTCGACCACATGCATCAGGCCCTGCGTACCGTGTGGGCAGAGTGTGTGCGTGTGTTGGCGCCCGGCGGACTATGCTGCATCAACATTGGCGATGCGACACGCACCGTTAACGACACCTTTCAGCTTTATCCGAACCACACGCGCATTGTGCACGACCTTGTGTCGTTAGGACTTCATCAGTTACCTGGCATTTTGTGGCGAAAAGCGACCAACAAGCCGAACAAGTTCATGGGATCCGGTATGCTTCCGCCCAATGCGTACGTTACGCTAGAGCATGAGCACATCCTGATCTTTCGCAAAGAGGACAAGCGCACGGTTTCGCCACATCGCCGCACCGATCGGTACGAGAGCGCGTATTTTTGGGAGGAGCGTAATCAGTGGTTTTCGGATGTGTGGACCGATTTGAACGGGGTTGGGCAGGCATTGGATACGGCGGCTTCTGCCGCACGCGATCGGTCGGCTGCGTTTCCGTTGGAATTGCCGTTGCGTCTGATCCAGATGTATTCTATTGCAGGCGACACCGTGCTCGACCCGTTTTGGGGCACTGGCACAACCTCGATAGCGGCAGCGCTGCTACGGCGCCACTCCATCGGGTACGAGTTGGATGGAGGCGTAGCGGATGCCTTTGAAGCAAGCCTTGCCGATGTGCCGAGCCTATCGCGCCAATACAACGCCGATCGGCTGGCACGCCACCGCGCGTTCGTTAAACAGCGCCAATCCGCGTGCTCCTACCACAACCCCACACACGATGTGGCGGTGATGACGCGCAACGAAACCAATCTGCAACTCTACGATGTGAAGGCGACTGCTACAGTGGGACGCCATCACTACCAAATTACCTACGTACCGCATGATTCTGCGTAGTCATTGCAAGCACAGGGACCACGTGCAACGAGTGATGTCCTCACGACCGAAACAGGTTCTTGAGGGTGAAGAATTTCTTTGCGCAGCAGAATGAGCGACCCGTTTTGGAATGGAGTTCCCGCACTCTCGTGGCGATGCACAACAGGCATGACCTTACGGCTCCTCTGCGTCGCAACGAAAGACGAGATCATATCATGCTGCGTCATCCTGACGCCGCCAGGCGGAAGGATCTGGGCGCCATGCCCTACGGGCTCGCCCCGTCCGGTGCGCACAGGGGGGCACCTCGTGGACACTGAGCAGCAGGGCCCCCGGCCACCACATAGCGCTGAGATGCTTCACTGCGTTCAGCATGACATGTATAGGACGGCCCGGCGGTACGCTTTATCTTTTGAGTGCGGCTCAATGACCGCCCGGGATATCCGCTTCGCTCCTGATCCCGGGCTATGGAACGGCGCAATGTAAGCAAACCCATAGCCGGGGACCGCTTGCGTCCCCGGCGATCTGTGGCATATCGCTAAACACGTACGACGCTCCAGCGTCCCCAACAAACCGCCCAACTTCGCTGCTCTTCTCCGATTGCGTTAGCGTTGCGTAAAAGCTGTAGCTCGTTCTGTGGGCACGGAAAAGGCCTGCAAACGGGAGCGGTAAGGGCGTTGGATGCCCTCACGACCGAAACAGGTTCTTGAGAATGAAGAACACGTTCTCCTTCCGCTCGCGCAGGCGCCGGTAGAAGTACGGAAACCACTCTGTGCCATAGGGGACGTACACCATCATGTTGTATCCATCGGCGGCCATTTCGCGCTGGGTTTCGGGGCGCAGTCCATACAGCATCTGAAACTCGAACCGGTCGCGCGAGAGGCTTTCGCCTGCGGCGAACTGCTTTGTAGCGCGGATGAGCGAATCGTCGTGTGTGGCAATGCCCGAGTACGACGTGTGCTGTAGCAGGCGTTGCATGTAATCGGTAAAGCGCGCGCGAATCACATCCATATCCTGGTACGCTACGGCGGCGGGTTCGCCATACGCTCCCTTGCACAGGCGTACGCTCACCCCCAACTCACACATCCGGTCGATGTCGCGGTCGGTGCGCTTGAGCATCGCCTGCAGCACCGGACCAATGTGATCGGGAAAGTCGGCATGCATCGTCTCAAAAATCGACAGCGTCGAATCCGTTAGGGCGCTGTCTTCCATATCGAGGCGCACGAACATATCGTGCTCGGCGGCCACCTCCATGAGGGCGCGCAGGTTCTTGAGGCAGAAGTCCTCGTCGATGAGTTGCCCAAGCATCGACAGCTTAATCGAGATGCGGTTGCGGCGCTCGGGAGGTGTTATTTCGTCGAGCGTGCGTATCAACGTAATGTACGCATCGAGCGATTGCTCGGCCACATCACGCTTGTTTACATGCTCACCGAGTAGGTCTAGAGCCACATGCAAGCCATCGTTATTGAGTTGCTGTACGGCAGGCAACGCATCAGAAAGGGTTTCGCCTGCCACAAACCGGCGGGCTAGGAAAAAGGGAAGTCGCATGGCAAAGCTGAACGGATGAAAGCGCTTTTGTTAGCATCAACCTACAACCTGCGTTGCGTATAAACGAGTATGTGCCTTGAAAAAGCGGTTCGAAACAGTGTTCATCATGCTTCTCTGTCATGCCATTTAAAAAGAAATCGTCCTGGGTGGCTGGGGCCGATGCTTGCAAAGCCGGTTGGGTCATTGTCCTTCGCCACGTCCACACAGGTGCTACCCGCTTACGGATTGTGCCAGACGTGGAGGCGCTCATGCAGATGTCCGAATCTCCGGCGCTGTGCGGCATCGACATGGTCATTGGACTGCCCAAAGCAGCACGCTCGGGCGGACGCGCATGCGACCGGGCGGCTCGTGCCCTACTGGGGTGGCCACGCTCCAGCAGTGTCTTTTCGCCTCCCTGCCGCGCTGCATTACAGGCGGATACGTACGCCGCAGCCCAGCGCCGCAACCGGGCCAGCCACTCCGACCAGGTGGGTCTGACGAAACAAGCGTTCCACCTTTTCCCGAAAATAAAAGCGCTTGACCGGGCCATGTCGCCCCAGCTGCAGCAATACATCCGAGAGGTGCACCCTGAGTGTAGCTTCTATGCGCTAAACGGCGGCGCTGCCCTTGCTGACTCCAAGCATACGGATGTAGGCAAGCAGCACCGCATCCAACTGCTCCAAGATGCCGGATTTCACGACCTGGACGCCGCGCTGCACGCTCATCCGCGCGGCGATGCATCCGTCGATGATATTCTGGACGCGCATGCCGTGTGCTGGACGGCCCAGCGCATCCACGATGGAACCGCTCAGCAGCTTCCAAACACCGATGCTGTGCCGACCGATGAACGGGGGCTGCGCATGGAGATCTGGCGGTAGTTTTCCAATTCAGGAGAATCTCTGTCGTTGGCGTACCAATACGAGTGAGTGTTCAACGCAATTGCATCCATCAACCTGTCACCGTAATGTCCACATCCATTGCCGATTTACGTGAGGAGTACACACAGGCGACCCTCTCGATGGCTGAGGTAGCCGACGATCCCATCGAGCAGTTTCGTGAGTGGCTCGATGCGGCCATTGAGGCTGACCTGTCGGAGCCCAACGCCATGACGCTGGCCACGGCTGACAAGCAAGGCCGCCCGGCCTCGCGCATTGTGCTGCTGAAGGAGCTCGACGAAGGGTTCGTGTTCTACACAAACTACACCAGTCAGAAGGGGCAACAGATCAGTGCGAATCCCCGCGTGGCGCTGGTGTTTTGGTGGGAGCCGTTGGAGCGTCAGGTGCGCGTGCAGGGCGTTGCCGAGCGCGTGTCGACTGAGCAGTCGGATGCCTACTTTGCCTCGCGTCCACGGAGCAGCCGACTCGGCGCCTGGGCCTCGCCGCAGAGTACGGTTGTCGAAGACCGCAAGGTGCTCGATGACAACTGGGCACAGGTGCAGGAGCGCTTTGGTGAGAACGAACCGGTGGAGCGTCCACCGCACTGGGGCGGCATTCGGGTTCTGCCGCAAACCATCGAGTTCTGGCAGGGGCGTCCCAGCCGCCTGCACGACCGTATCCGCTACGAACGGACCGCCCCCGACGGCTGGACCCGCGAACGGCTGGCGCCCTGAACCACGACACGTGCACGGGAAGCAAAATGAGCCCTGATCTGGCTAATCTCACGGTTTTGGGACGTATAGTAAAGGATTTGACACATATAGACAAGCATTCGTCCCGTGTGAGGCATACATTACGAGTGCTGTCCATGCTGGATGGCACACGTGAGAAACACCAAGATCGTGCGTGGGCGCGGCTCCTAATACGTGACAGTTCGTAGTTCAACCGTGGTGGGGAGAAACTGCGGTGCTGTCCACCCTCCAGAGGAGCCTCGTCCACGCATGTTGTGTTCAATTCAGTTTACGTCGATGCATAGCAATGTCCCCAGAAGTCTCAGCTGCAGAGACGGGCTTTAACCACGGGAATGCCTTCGCATCATGTCCGGATGCCAGTGTATCGTGCGCATGATAAAGTGCAGGTGCTACCTGCTTTGTGGCCGTCCCTCCTGATTCATTGGAACTGTAGTCCCATGCGTAAATCCTTCAAGATAGGACCCATATACATTTCGATTGATAGCAGTGGCGTCCACTGGGGATTGGGAAATCCGCCTCGCGGAAGGGGGCGGCGCAACCGTCGAAACCGAGGCCGCCGCAATCGCCGTAACAACAGCCGCTGGGTGCGCAAGTTGTGGCGTATGTTTCAGAACAAGCAGAACAGCAAAGACAGCAATCCGCTTTCGTCATTGCAAGATCAGCCGCCCGAGCACGAGGCTCCTGAAGAAAACAACGACGCCCCACTCTCCGATCAGCCGCCTGAGCGCTCGTCTACGTCGTAGAGTCATCCCATCGCGAGACGGCTCCCAGCAAGACGATTACGGCACAATGCAATTCGTTACAGCAGTCGCCTGTTGAGCACTGCCGGTGCATGCGCTGGTTGCTCTTTGGATGTGTTGTGTGTAGGTTGGTGTGTACACGCCTTTTCACCAACCTTACCCCCATATGCTTGCTGCTACGCTTCGCCGCAGTCTGGCACTACTCACAGCTCTTTTGCTTATCGCGTTGCCTGTGAAGGCTGCCGATGACGACCCGTTTGTACGGCACCCCGCGGTGCATCCTGACGGAGAAACCATTGCCTTCTCTTTTCAGGGCGATGTGTGGACCGTGCCTGCCGAAGGAGGGCGGGCGTTACGCTTAACCGTGCATGAAGCCTACGATGGGCATCCGACCTGGAGCCCCGATGGCACGCAGTTGGCATTTACCAGCGGACGCTACGGTGGCGATGACCTCTACGTGATGGATGCCGAAGGCAGTCGCCCAGAGCGCGTTACGTTCTTTTCTGGAGGGGATGGCCTGAGCCAATGGGCGCCCACCGGCGATTTGCTCTTCACCACGCGCCGCGCATACGCCCAGGTCGAGCGTGAATCGGAAATCTACCGCATCAATGCCGAAGGGGGAACGCCCATGCGCCACCTTGACGCGCTGGGGTATGCGCCCGTCATGTCGCCCGACGAGCGGTTTATCGTGTTTGAGCGCGGCAGCAACAGCCCCACCCGCAAACGATACCGCGGGCCTGCCGCACGCAATCTCTGGCTGTACGATACCGAAACCGAGTCGTACACCGCGCTCACGACCTTTGAGGGCAATGACTACGGTGCGGTGTGGACCGGTGACCGGACGCTTCACTTCATCAGTGAGCGTAGCGATACCTACAACGTGCATCACATGGACCTCGAAGACGACGGCAGCGTCGATGCGATCAGCGACGTCACCACCTATACCGATGGTGATGGCGTGCGCCACCTGTCAGCCAGTGCTGACGGCTCCCTGCTGGCATTTGAGCGGCACACCGGCATCTACACTATGGATACCACCGCCGATGCCGACCCCGAGCCGCTTTCCATTCGCGTAGCCGAAGATGAGCGCTTCGACCCGGTAGAGCGCGAGACGTTCTCTAACCAAGCCTCCAACATGGCCGTCTCGCCCGATGAAGAATACATCGCGTTTGCTGTACGTGGACGTATCTTTCTGACGCGCAACGACGATGAGGGTCAGCACACGGTGCAGCTTACCGATGAGGCCGCCCATGCCCGCGATCTGACGTGGCACGACGACGGGGCACTGCTCTTCGTATCCGACCACGACGGCCCCTACAATATCTACCGGCTCACCTCAGATGATCCCGAGACCGATGATCTGTTCGATGCACTGGCGTATGATGTAACTGCCCTTACCGACACCGATGAAGACGAGCGCAACCTAGAGATTGCGCCCAATGGCACCCAGCTTGCGTTTCACCGGGGCGCGGCCCACTATGGCGCCAAAGCGCTGGTGGTCGCCGATCTGAACGACGACGGCACGCTTAGCAACGAAAACACGCTCCACAGCGGCTGGAACGAAGCCAGCGGCATCGCCTGGAGTCCAGATAGCCAGTGGTTGGCCTACTCGCTGCCCGATCTTAACTACAACTACGAGGTTTACATTCACGCCGCCGATGACAGTCAGGAGCCCGTGAACGTGACGCAGCATCCGAAGCCCGACCAGAGCCCCGTGTGGAGCCCCGATGGCTCGAAGCTTGGGTTTGTATCGAGTCGTAGCGGAGGCAACGCCGATATCTGGTTTGTGTGGCTGCAAGAGTCCGACTGGCAGAAAACGCAGCGCGATTGGGATGATGATGCGCCACAGCGCCCCACGCCCGATGATGAGGCGGCTAATGACGAGGAAAACGACGAGCCGCCCACGGTTGAGATTGACTTCGACAACATCCACGAGCGGCTTACGCGCGTTACCGCACTTCCGACCAACGAGCGTAGTCCACTCATCGCCGCCGATGGCGACACGTTTTACTTCGTCGCTGGAAGCGGCGGGCGCGGCACCACCCACAGCACGGATGTAGATCTGTACAGCATTCAATGGGATGGCACCGATCAGCAGCCGCTTACGCAGGGCGGAATGAGTCCGGCGGATGTGCAACTGGGACCCAACAACGAACACCTCTACTTTCGCCACAGTGGAGGGCAACTGGCCCGTGTGAGTCCGGCGGATGCAAGCGTAGATCGTTTGCCGTTTGCGGCGCGCATGGAGATCGACTATCCTGCCGAGCAAGCGCAACTCTTCGACGAGATGTGGCGCGCTATCAATCAGGGGTTCTACGACCCAGCATTCCATGGGGCCGACTGGGACGCTCTGCGCGATCAGTATCGTCCGTGGGCGATGAACGCCTCCACCCGCAGCGACTTTCAGGACGTGATCAACTGGATGTTGGGCGAGACCAACGCCAGCCACATGGGTTTCTTTGGTCCGGACCGCGCAGAAACGCAGTCTGAGCAAACCGGTCTGCTTGGCGTCGAGTGGGCTCCTGCCGATAATGGGTTGCAGGTGACCCGCGTGGTGCCGCGTAGCCCGGCGGATCGCGACGTAAGCCGCTTGCATGAGGGCGATGTGGTGACCGAAATCAACGGCACACCGTTGGATAGCAGCACCAATCCGCATCAGCTACTCAATGATACGGTAGACGACCTGGTGCTGCTCACCATCGAGCGTGCTGACGGAGGCGAAGACCGCGTGCGCATCCGCCCAACTGCGAGCCTTGGCAGCGAACTGTACCGCGAATGGGTAGACACGCGCAACGAGCTTGCCCGCGAGTACTCCGACGGTCAGCTTGGCTACCTGCACGTGCAAGGCATGAACTGGCCCAGCTTTGAGCGCTTCGAGCGCGAGCTTTTCGCCAGCGGCGATGGCAAAGATGGACTCATCATCGACGTACGCTACAACGGCGGCGGGTGGACGACCGACTACTTGCTCACTACGCTCACGGTAGAGCAACATTCGTACACCGTACCGCGTGGAGCCACCGACGACCTCTCTGCCAACCATCCCGAGTTTCGCGATCACTATCCGTTTGGAGAGCGCCTTCCGTATGCTGCCTGGACCAAGCCGGTGGGCACCCTAATCAACCAGAACAGCTTCTCCAATGCCGAGATTTTTGCACACGCTTTTCAGGCGCTGGAGCTGGGGCCGCTGGTTGGGAAGCCCACCTTTGGAGCCGTGATTTCAACAGGGGGCGTGAGTTTGCTGGATGGTTCTTTCGTGCGTATGCCGTTCCGCGCGTGGTACGTGCGCGACACAGGCCAGAACATGGAGCTGGGGCCAGCAACCCCCGACTACACCGTTGAAAATCCACCCGATGCCCGTGCACAGGGCGAGGATCCGCAACTTCGGCGCATGGTACAGCAGATGCTAGATGCGCAATAAACGCGCATGCATCGATGCTTACTGATGGCCCGCCTCTCGGCAGGTCGCTACAGTGGGAACTGTAGGGGCCTGCCAGTGTGCATAGCGGGGTGGCCCGTTGGGCTGCATTGAATCGCTGTTTTCTCTGTATAACTTTTGTGTCTGGTATGCCTGCCTCCTCTCCGCTTCAGGTTGTATTGTTCGACATGGACGGCGTGCTGGTGGATGTATCCACCTCGTACCGCCGTGCCATTATCGAAACCGTCGAGCACTTTACAGGGCGTCAGATTGGTCCGAAAGATGTGCAGCGCTACAAAAACTATGGCGGCTTTAACGACGATTGGAAGCTAACGCACGCTATTGTGACCGATACGGCCATGAAGGTGCCGCTGAGTCGCGTTATCGAGGAGTTTCAGCGGCGCTACCGAGGCGATGACTGGAACGGGTTTATTACCGATGAACAGCCTCTCGTTGATGATGCCACGCTTCACAGACTACAAGACGCTGGGCTCCTGATGGGCGTTGTAACAGGGCGTCCGCAAGAAGAGGCTGAGTGGACCATCGATCACATGAATTGGGGTACGTACTTTCCCATTGTGCTTGGTAAGGAAAAGCAGGGCGACCGTACCAAACCCGACCCGTTTCCGCTGACCCACACCCTTACGATGCTCTCGGCCGTGGGCCGCGATGTGTCGCCGGGCGAGGTGGCTTACGTAGGCGACTCGGTCGATGATATGAAAGCCGCTCGCGCTGCCGATATGTGGGCGATTGGTACTGTACCGCCGTACCTCGACCAGTCCGATCACGCCAAGGTGCTTATCGAAGCCGGAGCGCACACGGTTCTAAAGTCCCCTAACGAGTTGCCCGATGTGCTGCGTGCTTTCGACGAACGCGTGGCTACGTCTACCCAGGCTTGATGGCGTGTT
>CAZZCI010000012.1:17809-19643 GCA_964653015.1 uncultured Rhodothermales bacterium | reverse complement strand
TACACGCCGTTATAGAAAAAGCTCATCAGGAGGCCGCCGGCTTCACGTCTTTCTTGCCATGTGTGAGCGAAGCCTGAATCAACGGATCGAGGTTGCCCTCAAGCACCTCCTCGACGTTGGAAAACTTATTCTCCGTACGGTGATCGTTGACCATCGTGTATGGATGCAGCACATACGAACGAATTTGGCTGCCCCACTCGATGCTTTTCTTGGTCGCCTCGACCTCTTCACGCGCCTGCTCTTGAAGCTCTTGCTCCGCCTGATAGATGCGGCTCTTGAGCATCTTCTCGGCGCGTTTGCGATTTTGCAACTGGCTCCGCTCCTCGGTGCATTCGGCCACGACCTCGACTTCCTCATCGTTCGAAAGCCTGCCGGTCCACGTAAGACGCACGCCGGTCGATACTTTGTTGACGTGCTGGCCTCCCTTTCCGCCAGAACGGAACGTCTGAAACTCCATCGATCCCGCGCTTAGATCGACTTCAATTGTGTCGTCAACCTCGGGATACACAAACACGCTGGCAAACGAGGTGTGGCGGCGGCTGTCGGAATCGAATGGGGAGATGCGCACCAGGCGGTGCACCCCGCGCTCGCCTTTCAGATAGCCATAGGCATGGTCGCCCGACACCTGGAGGGTTGCACTTTTGAGACCCGCTGCTTCGGCGGGTTGATACTCCAGCACCTCCACATCGAAATCTTCTTTCTCAGCCCAGCGCGTGTACATGCGGAACAGCATACTGGCCCAGTCCTGGCTTTCGGTACCCCCGGCGCCCGGATTAATCGTAATGATGGCGTTGCGGTGGTCATCAGGTCCGTCGAGGAGACTGGCCAGTTCAAGGCGATCGAGTTCTTTCTCCAGCGCCTGAGCTTCCGCCTCAATTTCGTCGCTGAGGTCGGCGTCTTCTTCATCGGCCAGCAGTTGAAGCGTCTGCAGCGTCTCCACACGATCCTGCAGATCCTCCCACACATCGATCCACTTTTGCTCGCGGGCAACCTGTTGCTCCACCTCGCGGGCACGATCCGGGTTGTCCCAGAACGACGGGTCGAGTCGCTCCTGGTTTAGCTCACCAATGCGGGCACGGCGTTCCTCTACGTCAAAGATAGCCCCCGAGCGCGTCGGTGCGCTCGTAGAGGTCTGTCAGGTCGTCGTCCGTGTATGCGGCCATAGTAGCAGTTCAGGTTGATGAAGAGAAGCTCTGTCAGTTGTTGGTATCAAACGCCCATCCGAAGACAATCGTTCGGAGAAGCCGTGTTTAAGAAAGCGTTTTGCGCTGATGCCAGGCATCGCGTGCTGCGCTAAAAATGAGGGTGGCTCCAGTTCCCCACAGCGCTCCAACCAGACCCGGGATAAAAGCCAGCACAGCAGGGGGGAGATCGCCAGTAGCGGCAGATAGAAACTGCAGCAGTTCCACGGTGGCTGCTTCATAAAAGAGAAGCGAATAGGCTACCCACAAGAGCCATCCCAGTCCAACGCCTACAGCACCAACCAGCACGCGACGAGGAGCCCATACCGCAACAATGGCAGCCAGTCCAGTGGCCGCCCATCCCAACAATAGATGCAGCACGGTGGCACATCCAGCCACAGCCAATATGTAGAGTGTGGTGCGCATGGTTCGGCGAGGCAGCTTTATGCAGACTGATGGCGCGCGGCAAATCGTTGGATACGGACTACCGCCTCTTTGATGTCGTCGAGTCCGGTCGCGTACGAACAACGCACGTATCCCGCCCCGCTCGGCCCAAACGCATCGCCGGGCACGCAGGCTACGTGCTCTTCTTCGAGCAGTTGCTGAGCGAAGTCTTCGGAGCTCAATCCAGTTGAACGGATGTCGGGGAAGCA